>JAKLDX010000026.1:1977-10960 GCA_022703295.1 Candidatus Omnitrophota bacterium | reverse complement strand
TTTTTCAAATTGTCCAAGGTTCGGCCCTGTAAAAAAAGATCGATCTACTATATCAGCCATGCCTATTATTGCTGGATCTATTGTAATTAAGAAACAAGACCTAACCTCCTTACCAGTAGTCGACTTTCTACATACGCAAGGAACCCTAACAATAGAATTGGTAAGTGACAATATTTTTTCGACTTCTTCCAAAGGAATTATTTGCCCCCAATTTTTATTTATAAAAGCTAGTTTTATGAGTAATTTTAGCGATGAACCTATAATAGGCAAATTAAACGGAAGATGCCTAGCCACGTTAAAGTATCTTTTATAAGACTTGTCAATCCACCAAAAAAAGTTCGTAACAAACTTACGCCTATGCAAATCGTTAAGCAGGTCATCATTATAATTTTTTGCGTTCAAATACCATTTCTTACCATCACCATGTTTAACGCAAAATTCGCACATAATTTACCTATTTTAGAAGATAACTTTGGAAAAATAAGCGCAATTCTTAAGCGCCAAGGCCCCTTTATTACATACCGATCTACAAATGCCGCAACCATAGCATTTCTTTAAATCAATCTTTACTTTTTTATTCAAGTTATCTTGACTCAATGCGCCAAAAAGACAGTTCTTTATGCAAGCAAAACAACCAGAGCATTTATCTTTATCGACAACAACACGATAT
Organism: Candidatus Omnitrophota bacterium; assembly: GCA_022703295.1. GTDB lineage: Bacteria > Omnitrophota > Gorgyraeia > 2-01-FULL-45-10 > 2-01-FULL-45-10 > JAKLDX01. The sequence goes on along the minus strand of JAKLDX010000026.1, from coordinate 10,290 downwards.
TCTGCTTTAAAGAAGGCAGGAGTTTCTTCTCTATACATCTTCATACCGAGGCAGCCACTATCATCGCAACTACAAATGCCACCTATAAAAGGTGTTCCATGCGTCCAAATACTATGTGCCATCCCTTTTGTTTCCTGCTTGCTCAAAAAATTTAAGACATCTTTTTTATCAACCTTTTCAAATTTTGCAACATCAGGCCCGCCAAAATAAGACTGATCTAACAATCCGGCTATCCCTAAAGAATCGGGATTCATTATGGTCAAAAAGCACGTTCGCACCTCTTTGCCAGTAGAAACCTTACGACAAATGCATGGAATCCGCACAATCGAGCTTGCCATTGATAATATAACGCTCACGTCTTCAATCGGAATAACCTGCCCCCAATGTTGATATTTCAGAATGCGCTGCGCTGTCCATTTTTTCAGTATGCCCAGTATGGGAAATTTATTCGGTATCAACTTATATAATTGAAAATCTCTTTTATACATTTTATCAACACGATAAAAAACATTCTTTACAAGTTCCCTTCTTCTCAAATCAGCTAAAAGTTCATCGCTGTAATTCTTAGCATTTAAGTACCACTTCTTGCCTTCACCGTGTTTTACGCAAAATTCGCACATATCATTTCCCTAATTTTTATATTTCCTGAATACTACGCAGGCGTTGTTGCCGCCAAAGGCATAGGAGTTGTTCAACGCAACGTGCACTTCTTTCTTGCGCGATTTGTTCGGGACGCAGTCAATATCGCACTCCGGGTCAGGCGTCTCATAATTCATCGTCGGCGGTACTACGCTGTCGCATATCGCAAGGCAGCAGCTTATTGCCTCTAGCGCACTCGCCGTCCCCATAGTATGCCCGAGCATTGACTTGATCGAGCTGACGGGTATCTTAGGCGCAAGCTCACCAAAAACATCCTTTACCGCCGCGCTTTCGGTCTTGTCATTCGGCCCTGTGCCTGTACCATGAGCCGATACATAACCAACATCGCTCTTTTTAATGCCGGCATTTTTAATGGCTTTTTCCATTACCTTCGCCACGCCCTTCTCGCTCGGTATAGTCATGTTAAAGGCATCACAGCTCAACCCATAGCCAAGGATTTCCGCGTAAATCTTAGCGCCGCGGCTCATAGCGCTATCCAGGCTCTCGATAACAAGCATCGCGCCGCCCTCACCGAGCATCATGCCCTTGCGGTTCTTATCGAACGGCTGGCACCTCTCACCGGCCATTGCGAATAAACGGTTAAATCCGGTGAACGCGAGCCTCGAAAGAGGATCAGCGCCGCCGGCAATGAACATATCCTTTTTCCCCGACCGTATCAGGTCAAACGCGAACCCTATGGAATAATTTCCGGCCGCGCAGGCGGTAGGTATTACATAATTATATGTCGATAGCCCGAAAAAGTGGGCTACATTATCCGAAAGATTGTAAACCGGAAAATTCACGACGTTGGACTTGTATATATCGTCTTCGCCCTTCTGCAGCCAATACTTATCTATCATCTCTATGGACGGTGACTCGCCCATGGTCGTGCCGATTATGAGCCCGATGTAACCCCCGCCTGTTTTTTTCAGATCCACCTTGCCGTCTTCCAGCGCCAATTTTGTTGCCGCTATCGCCATCTGAGAACCCCTGCCTATCAGCTTACCTACGGTCTGCGGCATAAAATCTTCGGCCTTAAACCCTTTCACCTCTCCCGCGCGATGTGTGGGAAAAACAGAAGTATCGAACCTCTCCACCTCGGATATGCCGGACTTGCCGGCGATGAGATTTTGCCAGAATTCGTCCTTGCCTATCCCTATGGATGAGACCACTCCCATGCCGGTAACCACCACGCGCTTATTTGCAGGCAAATGTCATATCTCCTTTTGCCACTACCGTTTTATCAACAGACGCCTCGACTTCGAACACTCCACCCAAGCGCGTCATCTTCACCGTCTTTATGAATATTTGCAACTGATCACCCGGGACCACTATCCTGAAAAATCTTATCTTAACGCTCGTCACATAAAATTTTGTGGCCGCCAGGTCCTTGATGCTTTTTTTCAGCAGGACGCATGCCGCCTGTGCCATAGCCTCCGCAATGAAAGCACCCGGAAATGTCGGCGCTTCCGGAAAGTGACCTTTAAAGTATTCCTCGTTAATGCTAACGTTCTTATAAGCCTTGATATACTCCCCTTCCTTAAGCTCGGTCACCCTGTCGAGCATGAGAAAAGGGAATCTCTGCGGTATAAGGCTTTTTATCTCTTCGGTATCGATCATAGGATTACAAATATTCCTTGGTTAGCTTTATTACTTCTTTCAGATTTTTTATCTGGCCCAATTTCTCTTCCGGGACCTGTATCTTATACTTCTTCTCCATAGCCGCCAATATCTCAAGCGCCATCATCGAATCCATCCCAAGGTCCTCAACAAAACTAGCGTCCTGAGTGATCTTCTCCGGCTCTATTTCGACGATCTTCGCTATTATTTCCCGGAGTTCCTTCTCCAGTGTCAGGTCGTCTACTTTTGGCATTTGTCTACCTCCTTATGTTATATTGCCAGTCCGCCATCTATTTTTATAACCTGTCCGGTTATATATCCCGACTCATCGCCCGCTAAAAAAGCCACCACCTTCGCGACTTCTTCCGGCTTTCCCAGCCTGCCGCAAGGCACCAGCTTAAGCAGCTCGTCTTTTTTCTTAAGATCCCTGGTCATGTCAGTCTCGATGTAACCCGGCGCGACCGCATTGACCCTTATATTAAAGGAAGCCACCTCTTTGGCGAGCGATTTTGTAAGCCCTACGATCCCTGCCTTGGCGCTCGCGTAATTGGTCTGCCTCGGCGTGCCTACAACACCGGCGACAGACGATATATTTATGATATTACCGCTTTTCTGTTTCATCATGCCCACAATACAAGCCTTTGACATATTAAAATAACCGGTCAGGTTGGTCTCGATAACCTCCTGCCAATCCGAAGGCTCCATGAGCATCAATGCTTTATCCTTTATTATGCCCGCGTTATTCACCAGTATATCGAGCCTGCCGAACCTTTTTATCGTCTCATCAACAACCGATTTAGCCTGTGCATACTGCCTGGAATCGGACTTCACCGCCTCGGCTTTTCCGCCGAGTTCCTTTGCCTCATCCGACAGCTTTAAGGCTGCCTCATCACTCTTCAGATACGTAAAGACAACGCTCGCGCCGGCACGCACAAGCTCCATCACTATCGCCTTGCCTATCCCCCTCGAACCTCCGGTAACCACCGCTATCTTGTCCTTAAGCATATCTTCCTATCATTAAACATGAATTCGGCCCTGTCGGGCTGAATGAGTTTACGAGGCATTTATTTACCTTCTTCTTCCTGCCGCTATTCGGGACATAATCCAGGTCACAACGCCTGTCCGGCGACTTGTAATTAATAGTTGGCGGGATAAACCCGTTCTCGATCGCGCCCACAGATGCCGCGAGGCTCATGCCGCCTGACGCCGAAAAACATTCACCTACCATGGATTTCGCGGCGCTGACCGGGACTTCCTTCGCCGCCGCGCCGAAAACATTCTTTATGGCGGCCGTCTCCATAAAATCGCAATCGAGCGTCGAGTTCGCGCTGGCGCAGATGAAGTCCACCTCTCCGGCGACGGCCTTAGAGTCGTCCAGGCATTGAGCTATTGCTTTTGTCGCGCCTTTCGCCTTTGGGCTGTAAATATTCCTGCTGTCAAGATCAAAAGATGTGCCGTAACCTAAAATTTCCGCGTAGATCTTCGCGCCTCTTTTTTTCGCGTGGCCGGCCTCTTCCAGCGTTACCATCACCGCCCCCTCGCCCAGCACGATACCGTTCCTTCGCTTATCGAACGGGCAGTTTACCTCTTCCTTGTCTGTCCTGGAGCCTGCCAGGTGCCCGATCTTGTAAAAGCCTTTATACGTCTGTTCGCAAAGTTCTTCGACCCCTCCCGCGAGCACGACATCGTAACCGTAAAGATCCATTATAGTGGCCGCATAATAAATAGCGTCCAGGCTCGAACAAAATCCTGTAGACATAGTGCTATTAAATCCCTGTATATTAAACCGTATTGACACCTGGCTCGCCGGAGAATTTATCACAGTATTCGCGAAAAGCGCGGGATTCACCGACCTGGGTCCATCCCTCAGCGCTTCCTTATCAAATTCACTAACAGACCATACCGAACCCATCGTTGAGCCAAGGGACACGCCATAGCTGTCTGTTTCCGCCTCGGGTATCGGTTGCGCTATCCCGGCATCGTCCAGCGCCAGCTTCGATGCGGCCAGGGCGAGCTTTGTCGAGCGGTCCATGTTGCGCAACCCCTTAGGGCCGAGTATCGATTCGGGATTGAAATCCGATATCTCCCCCGCAAGCTTGCTTTTGAGCTTTGAGGCGTCGAAAAGGGTCACCGGCTTTATCCCGGAGGTACCCTCCTGAAGGGCCTGCCAGAATTTATCCTTGCCTGTGCCGTTCGAGGCTATAACACCTAATCCGGTTATTACGATTCTTTTATCCATATATCCTTTTATGATATGGAAAGGCCATATAAACAAATACCCAACTAATTATGATAGTTGGGTATTATTTGCTGTGCCCGTTATTCTCTTTTTCTTCCTGCTCAGAAATCCAGCGGTCGATTGTAGCCTTTTTGAACCGCCAATTGGCGCCCACTTTGAAACACGGAAGCTTGCCTGCCTTTGCGTGCTTATAAATGGTGACAGGCTTCATCCGCAAATAAGTGGCCAATTCCTGAACCGTGAAGACATTGTCCTCTGGCATAAGAACACCACCTTCTCTTTTATACTAGTTATACTCTTTTGGTATAGACTAATATGCCCTTACACATCTTCGTATAAGGGCGCACCTATTGTCTTAGGGTGGTATAAGTTTACCTTAAGTTTCAGGATTGTCAAGGGAAGCAGCGCGGATTTTTCAGGCTATTTTACATAACCTATTGAGGCTTAATTGGTTGGAATTATAAAATTTCTTATTTTTTTAACTTTTGGCGCTCCAGATCATCTAATATTAACTTAATATTCTTTTCAATATTATCGACGTCGGCGCCGCCCTGGGATTTGCGCTTCAGGGTATCGATACTGGCCAAGGCTGCGGTAAGGCGCTCCTTATTGGCCGATATGTCCTGCCTGAGTTTATCCGACATATCATTCACCACATCTGCCAGGCTGGCCAGCTGGTCCCCTTTTCTTAGAACTATATGTTCGGACAGATCCCCGCTCGTCATGTTCCTGATGGTCCTCTCGATACGGAAAAGCGGGCCAGCGATCTTATGCGATAAGAATATCCCCATGATCACTACTAATGGTGTAACTAATATGAGGCTCAATAAGATATGAGAATTCACGATGTTCACTATAGACATCAGTCTGCCCTGCGGATAGACATTGGCAAGCTTTTCCCCCATAACTATCATGCTGGTATAATAAACAACGTAAGAGCACAAAGCCGCTGTTAAGAACATCAAAAGTAATATAATACCAACATATTTTAATTGGAACTCTTTTAATATAAGATACTGTTTTCTTCTGAATTTTGGCCTGGCCGTTTGGGCATCCATATTATTTCCTCCTCCAGATTGTTAATTCACGCCTGATGGTTAGCTTCACCGAATCTTCTTTTGAGCTCTTTATAAGTTCGACAGCTTTTTGGAGCGGCATATAACGCGTCGATTTTCCGTCTATAGCCGTTATAAGGTCGTCCTTTTCGAGTCCGGCCTTACCGGCGGCGCCGTTATCTTTGACGCCGGATATTGTAAGCCCGTCAAATTCCATTTTCAGAGACGCGCCGATCATTCTTTCCGGGCCCGCGAACGCGCCCTTATCCCCTATCTCCACATTGGCCGTGCGCTCTATCGTGCATTTTAACTCCAGCGAAGGCTTGTCTAATGCCAGCTCCAGTATTTCTCCGATGGGCATATACCCTGTGAGCTTCCCCCAGACCGCCACAAGCAAATCGCCTTTTCTTATACCCGCATCATAAGCCGGAGAGCTTTTCGTTACTGCCGCTATTTCCGGCACCGCTTTATTTGTCTTTATTTCCAACCCTAATGAATTTTTCAGATTGCTCTTTAATTCTTCCAGCTTTTCCTTGTCACCCCTGGCGGTCTCTACCACAGTGCCGTACCGCTCCAGCCTCTGCAGCCTCTTCATCTCTTCTTCTTTATTTATCTCTTCCTTGCGGAATAGGTACCCCTGCAAAAAAACCATGCCGTCTTTCGCGGGCTTTGAATCAGGATTTAATTCATGCGCGATCAGATAATAAGTGTAAGAGCGGTTATAGTCGCGGCGCTCAAATGCCCTTTCGGCAAGCTTTATTAGATTCTCCTCTTCGCTGTCCAGGGCAAGCTCTTTTATGTTCGCCTTGGGTATCGTAATTTCCCCATCGGGAGTGGAAAAGACCAGCCTGTCCTTGTAGTCCTCCACCACCACGCCTTTTACTTCCCTGCCGTCGTTAGTCGTAATTGTATCGGCATAGGACAAGCCGCAGAAAAAAGCGGCCAAAATAAAAAAACTAATTATCTTTGATAGCATTTTTAGCCTCTTCCATGATTTTTTTTAAGGGAATTTTTTTTTGCCTGGCGATCCTCGCGCAATCCTCATATTCCGCGGAAACAGTCTTTATCCCGCCTGCGCCAGTGCTTACTTTCACCTTCACCTCGCCGTACTTAGTCCTGGCCTTAACTATCTTCCGGTCCAGAATAAACCTGCCTGCTTCATAGAATCTTAATCCTACGGTGGTCGTCTCGCCGAGTATTATCGCCGCCATCTTTTCACGAAGCGACGGATCGGCCAGCACCGTCAACCGGAATGCCGGCCGGGATTTTTTCATCAGAACATTGGTCAGGAAGACATCCAGCGCGCCTTCCCCGAAAAGCCTTTCGAAAAGATACTCGAAATATTGCGGGTTCATGTCATCGATATTCGCTTCGATGACACAAACCTTATCTTCTTTGAAGGAACTTGCCGTATCACCTATTATAACGCGCAGCATGTTCGGGAAGTTCGTGAATTCCATCGAGCCCGCTCCGTAGCCCGCAGCCGCGACCTTCATCTGCGGCATTACTCCAAAGCCGGTGACGAGGGTCTTCAATATGCCGGCACCCGTAGGCGTGACCAGCTCCGCGTCTACGGCGGATACTTTTAACGGCGCGTCTCTGAGTAATTCCAGTACCGCAGGCGCAGGAACCGGTAATACGCCATGGGCTGTTTTTACAAATCCTCTGCCGGTATTCACCGGCGAAGAATAAAAAGCGCCTATATCGAGTTCGTCGAGCGCTATCGCAGCGCCTACAATATCGACTATCGAATCTATGCTGCCTAATTCATGCAGCATCACATCGGCGTCTTTTGTTAACCCGTGCACCCTGGCCTCGGCGCGGCCTATATTCTCAAAGATCCCGCAAGATAATGACTTCACCCTGTTGCTCAAGTCGCTTTTTTTGATCAGCCTTATTATTTCCCTCACCGGCCTGTGGCCGTGGCCTTCCCCGCGGGTGATGCAATCGAATTTTGTGCCGGCGATGCCGCCCCGTAAAACCCTACGTTTTTTAACTTCATAGCCTTTTAGTTTCAGCTTTTTCAGCTCACGCGACAGCGTGTTCATACTGAGCCCGGCGTCAAGGAACGCGCCGATAGTCATGTCTCCGCTGATCCCGCTGAAACAGTCAAAATAAACGAGTCGCATGTTAATAGCTCCGTAATAGCTTTGGGCGATTGGGCGATTCTGTTGTTAATAGCAGCGGTTGCGATTGGGCGATTAGGTATTAGTTTCTAATCAACCTACTATTAATAAGCCCCTGCAACATTCTACTGACCCTCTCAAACCGCTCTGTTACAACTTCATTCTCCTGTTTATTTATAAAATTTAGCCGCAAGGATATCTCCAACTGCGCATCAAGCTCACTTAATGATCCGCGTGCCATTATAAAAAATTGAACTTTTTCCCGTGTGGATCTTCGCGCACAACCTTCGGCGACATTTGAAGCTATAGATATTGCCGCCCTTCTCATCTGTGATATAATGCCGTACATTTCATCAGCCGGAAATTTCTTAGTCAATTCGTAAACTTCTTCGACGAGTTTCATAATTTCTTCCCAAATCTCTAATCTTTTATGCGGCTTCATGCATAACCTAATCGCCTAATTGCTAAAGGCTTATTACGCGCGAAATAGCCTAATTGCCCACCAGTTAACGATTTATCAACGACGCGAAATAGCCTGCGCCGAAACCATTATCTATATTCACTACCGCCACCCCCGGAGAGCAGCAGTTCATCATCGTAAGAAGCGGCGCGACACCGCCGAAAGAAGCGCCGT
>JAKLDX010000026.1:0-1967 GCA_022703295.1 Candidatus Omnitrophota bacterium | reverse complement strand
ACCGGCTTCGAAACAAGCCCGCTCACGACACTGGCGAGCGCCCCTTCCATGCCGGCTATGACTATCACGACGTCCGCCCTCTCGAGTATGTACTTTTTGCCAAGGACCCTGTGTAGTCCCGCTACGCCTACATCGTACAGCATCTCTACGGGGCTGCCCATAAGTTCAAGCGTTGCCCTCGCCTCTTCGGCAACCGGCATGTCCGCGGTCCCGGCAGTCACTATCAGCACCCTGCCTTTTTTATATTCCGGAGGCCTTTTACTGTAACTTATAATGCCGGCGCCCTTATCGAACTTCGCGCCCGGGCAGATCTTTTTAAGGCGCCTGTAAACTTTTTCGTCCGTTCGGGTTATGAGCAGTATGCCGTCATGATTTAATATTCTTTTGGATATTTTTATTATCTGCTCCGGGGTCTTTCCTTTTCCGAATATGACTTCGGGGAAACCCCTTCGAAGATTGCGGTGATTATCGACTTTGGCAAAACCGAGGTCTTTATAGGGCAGGTCCTTCAGTATTTTCAGCGCGCTTTTTACGGAGACACGGCCGGACTTCAGGCCGTTCAATAGATTGTTGATCTTATCGGACATTTTTCACTATGTTTTGAATATCAGAAATATAAGGGTCGCGACTATGATAAAGGACAGGATGTAGAAATCGTTAAAATAGAAGAAATCCTGGATCCTTTCGGCGAAAGTGTAATCGTACTGGCGCGCGACAGGCTCCCTGTGCTTTATCTCCCGCTCCATGTCTGTGTACGGATGTGTCGGGTGGCCTGCCTGGTCCAGGACCGGCTTGGCATGCTCCGGCTCTTCCGCCTCTATCGAATCTATCTCGGTCTTTATGGCGTCTATCTGCTCTTTCCTGAACCGCAAAAACGAGCCGCCTATTTTGTAAGCGGGTATGACGCCCATATCAACAAGGCGCTTCACCTCTTCTTCGGAAAGACGCAGGTATTCGGATACTTCTCTTATCGTTATAAGTTTTTCCGGCATATATCTACTTTATTTTCTCCGACGCCACCCATTCGTCTATTTTCATGCGGTCAAACTTCCACCCATCGCCTTCTTTTACCCCGGGAAGCTTTCCCGTATTCACCCACTCGGCAATAAGCGCCGCGTCGACCTCGAGGTATTTCGCCAGCTCATCCGGCGTCATCATGTTATGCTTGTGGCTGTGGTGCTCGCTCGAGGACTTTGACAGCATCCTGCAGTTCCCGTCAAAGACCGCCCCTTCGGCAATGCTGAGAAGCGGCGTTTTAACGTCGCCGACAACGCACGCCGGCGATATCATCTTCAGGTCTTTCAGGGCGTGGATATTGCCGTTCACCTTACCGGCTATCACGATGGAATCTCCCGTTATGTCGGCATTCACCACCGCATTCTCGCCTATCATCAGGCTCCCTTTTGTATTGAGGTTGCCTTCGAACCTTCCGTTTATCTTCAGATTTACCGGGTCCTTAAAAACCATCGACCCCTGCATAGAGGCATCTACATCCAAAACTCGCTCACTGTCGTGCTCGTGCTTCCTGTCTCTTCTGCCCATCATATCCCACCTCCGGATTTTTTCCTGCCTTACTCAATCTCCCATTTCGCTTTCTTTACGCCATCCAGCCTGCCTATATCTTCTATCAGCTGGTTGGCGTAACGCGTTTCGTAAAGTTTTATACCTAATTTCAAAACCATATTATCGCCGTCTTTTGAGCGCTCAACTTCGAAATCCGTTATTTCGCTGCGGCATTCCGCCAATATCCCGCGTATCTTTTTAAGCTGGTCCATACCGTCTTTTGTCTCGATCTCAATGGTCCTGTACCAATCCTTCCGTATCATAGCATGTTCCAGGCGGGAAAACAGCATCAACGTTACTATGGCCAGGATCGTCGTAACGATCGATCCGAAATACAGGCCGCTTCCCACTCCGAGCCCTATACCGGCCACCACCCAGAGCCAGGCCGCGGACGTCAGCCCCCT
>JAKLDX010000025.1 GCA_022703295.1 Candidatus Omnitrophota bacterium | reverse complement strand
GCGCAATCTACGCTGTTCATCCGGGCCGTATCTGTAGCTTGTTATACCATTCACGTATTAACACCTGTCTATAGCCGCCGGTCTTCTTTGCGCTCGCTTCTTCATCAAAAGTTTCGGCCGCGTCACCCGAAAATTTATAGACACAGATCAAAAGTTCCGCCTTCGACAGATGCGAAAAATTTCGCCGGGAGCGCTGGTTATAATGGCGATGCTTGACATGAAAGTCATTGCAATGTAGAATAGTAAATAAATTAATTTTCAAAAAATATTTTTAGGGAGGAATGATGCTGGAGTTCAGAAACAAGGTTTTGATAATCGGTTACGGGTCGGTGGCTCACTGCGCGCTGCCTGTGCTTTTAAAGCACATAAAGATACCTTATAAGAATATCACTGTGATCGACTTTACGGACAAGCGAAAAGAGATGTCGCAGTGGACCAAGAAGGGCGTAAAGTATTTTCAGGAGAGGATAACTCCGATAAACCTCGCGAAGGTACTCGCCAAACACGTATCAGCCGGCGGGCTTGTTATAGACCTTGCGTGGAACATAGGATGCATCGATATGCTGAACTGGTGCCACGATAACAAGGTCATCTACGTAAATACTTCCGTCGAGGAATGGGACCCGTATTCCGATATCCACAATAAATCCCCGTTCCAGAAGTCACTGTACTACAGGCAGATGGCCCTGCGTGAAATAATAGCCAAATGGAACCATTCTACAAGCGCTGTAGTGGACCACGGCGCGAACCCCGGGATGATATCCCATTTCACAAAACAGGGCATACTCGATATAGGCCATAAGGCTGCCAGAGATAAATCAACAAGCAGGAAGGATGCGAAGATCCTGGAGCACCTTATACAGGAGAAAAACTTCGCTCATCTTGCCATGAGGCTCGGCATCAAGGTAATCCATTGCAGCGAACGCGATACACAGATAACCAATAGGCCGAAAGAGGTCGATGAATTCGTCGGCACCTGGTCAATCGAAGGCTTGCGCGAAGAAGGCATATCCCCGGCGGAGATGGGATGGGGAACACACGAAAAAGAGTTGCCAAAACTTGCCAATGTCCCTCCGAGCGGACCGAAAAACCAGATATTCCTTTCGCAGATGGGGATAAATACATGGGTCCGATCGTGGATACCGCATCAGGAGATCGTCGGCATGGTCATAAGGCACGGCGAGGCCTTCGGCATCTCGGACAGGCTCACCGTATGGGAAAGAGGGAAAGCCGTTTACAGGCCCACTGTCCATTACGCCTACATGCCCTGCCACGAAACGCTCTCGTCCCGTTACGAGCTGCGCTGCCGGAATTATGAGCTGCAGCCAAGGTGGAGGATAATGAGCGACGAGATAACGGACGGGGACGACATCCTCGGCGCACTTCTCATGGGGCATAAATACAATTCCTGGTGGACCGGCAGCGTCCTTAGCATAGAAGAATCAAGGCGGCTTGTCCCTCACCAGAACGCCACAACGATGCAGGTGGCCATAGGCGTCGTTTCCGCGGTGATGTGGATGATCGAGAACCCGGCCAAGGGATTACTTTTACCCGACGATCTGCCGCATGACTACATACTTAATATCGCAAAGCCTTATCTGGGCAAATTCGTATCGGAGGCTTCGGACTGGACGCCTCTTTCCAATTACCAGATATTCTTCAAGGAGAACCCGGACGCTTATCTTGATAAAAAGAATCTGTGGTGCTTTAAAAATTTCTTATTTAAACCATAACGAGATAAAGGAGAAAAATTGAGAAAGACAGACAAGCCTTCGAAAAAATGGCTCGACCGGATAAAAAAAATAGCCAAAGAAAACGGTACTCCGTGTTTCATTATAGACCATGAAAAGATAAGACAGAATTACAGGGAGTTCAAAGCGAGCCTGCCGCGCGTACAGGCGTATTATGCGGTGAAGGCAAATTCGAATCCGGACATCGTCAAGACATTGTACGAGATAGGGGCGAGTTTCGATGTGGCGTCTTTCCCGGAATTCATGATCGTATATGAAAACATTAAAAACCTTCCCAAAAAAGAGCGTCAGGATTTTATATGGGACAAGATAATCTACGCAAATACGATAAAACAGATCGAGACACTGCGCGAACTTGATCCTTATAAGCCTTTGGTAACTTACGACAACCCTGAAGAATTGAAAAAAATAAAAGAGCACTGCCCTCACGCAGGGGTGGTATTAAGGATAAGGGTCCCGAATACCGGCTCAATGGTGGAATTATCGTCAAAATTCGGCGCTCATCCTGGCGAGGCGGTCGACCTTATACTGGGGGCCTTTAAACGCGGCCTTGTGGTGGAGGGCATAAGTTTCCATGTGGGAAGCCAGTGTACAAATTTTGAGAATTACGTACAGGCACTGCAGCTCGCCTCATCCATAATGAAAGAATCCGCTTCGCGCGGCCACAAGATAAAGATCCTGGATATAGGAGGAGGCTTTCCGGTAAAGTACCATAACAAGGTAAAGTCCTTCAAGGTGCTTGCAAAAAAGCTTAATTCCGAATTTAAACGGCTCTTCCCCAAAGATATAGAGATACTGGCGGAACCCGGCCGTTTTATGGTAGCGAATTCGTCGACACTTATAACAAAGGTAATAGGCAAGGCTTCGCGCGACGGCAAGACGTGCTATTACCTGGACGATGGCGTGTACCATACCTTCTCCGGCATAGTCTTCGACCACTGCAATTACCCCCTGAAAGCCTTCAAGGACGGCGAAAAGAAGGTCTCGGCGGTATTCGGCCCGACCTGTGACGCGTTCGATACCATTTCCGTGGGAGAGGAGCTACCGGACCTTGAAATAGGCGACCTTCTTTATGCGGAGAATATCGGGGCGTATTCAATAGCTTCTTCCACCTACTTCAACGGCTTCCCGCCGGCCAAAGTGGTGCATATAAATAAATAGGAATTATGCATCTTTTAAAATATTTTTGATGCAGCCCAGTAGGGCCGGAGGGTCGAAAGGTTTGTGAAAATATCCCGCCGCTCCCATTTGCTTCAATCTCTCTTCTAAATCCGGCTCCTGCTGCGCCGTTAATATCAAGATCGGTATGCCGTTAGTGGATACGGAGTTACTTAAACTTTTTAAGACGAAGATCCCTCCCCCGGCCGGTAAGCCCAGGTCTAAGATGATCAGGTCCGGATTTTCCTTATGGGCCAGGTTTATGCCGAATGTACCATCGTAAGCGGCAACAGTCGAGTAGCCGTTGTGCTTAAGGAGAGTCGACAGGCCCAATAGCATTTCTTTTTCGTCTTCTATTATCAATATCTTTTTTTTATCGGATTTTTCCATACACTTATCTGGTAATCACTCGCAGGTCGCTTGGCAATGTCACGATAAATCTGCTGCCGTTGCCGAGGCTGCTCTCTACCCATATCTTGCCCCTGTGCATTTCTACTATATCTTTTGTGATGGCCAGGCCCAGCCCCGTGCCTTCCTTCTCGGAATCAAGGCGTTCGAATTTATTAAAAAGCCTGTTTATCTTATCGGACGGTATGCCCGGCCCCATATCGACGTATTCCATTTTTATGAATTTCTCGTCCTTATAAAGCCTGAATATTATCTTTCCTTTGTCGGGGGTAAATTTTATCGCGTTGCTCAGAAGGTTGTTAACTACCCGGCTCAGCTTGTCCTCGTCTCCCCATACCGATAGAACTTCGCCCTGAAACTCTTTCGCCAGAACGATATCCTTATTATTAAGCGCGGCGTCGAGCTCTATTATCTGTTTTTCCGATATCTTTATAATATCGCATAATTTTCTTTTAACGTCTACCGCCCCGGCTTCGATCTTATGCAAGTCCAGCAGGTCATTTATAAGACGGTTTATGCGTTCTATTGTATTCTGGCAGGACTCGATTATGTGCTTCTGATCCTTGTTTATCTCTCCGATGAAACCCGAATAAATGTTATAGAGATTAATTTTGACAGACGAAAGGGGGTTCTTCAGCTCATGGGATACCGTGGCAACGAAGGTTGATTTTATCTGATCGCTGCGCTTTGCCTGGGCGGCATAAAATATGATCTTATTCAGAATGTTCTTCAGGATTTTATAGCCTACGTAGAAACCGCATACCGAGATGAAAAATGATATAAGCAATATAAGGCCGATATTGCCTATGAGGATGTCGAAAGAAAAGAACCTGCCTGCCAATAAATATGTGAATACCAAAAACGGTATCACTACCATCAGGGAAAAAGCGATATTGAATTTTTTATAGGGGTTTTCTTTTAATTCCTGGAATACCAGGCGCAGGTTTATTTGGGAGTTTTTATCTTTTTTATCCATAGGCAACTGAAAGTCGCAGGCAGTCTTTTAAAAGGTAGTCCTTCGTCAGCATACTGATTAACTGCGGCTTCCTCAGGATCAAATTTTTTTGCAGAGGGTCTCCGGAAAAATTTGGTAGCGGGGGTCCGATTCGAACGGACGACCTTTGGGTTATGAGCCCAACGAGCTACCAGGCTGCTCCACCCCGCAATGTGATATACATTATATTACAATAAGTCTTTTTTGCAACTATTATTTATTTTAATAAAAAATAGGGATGGCTCGAAGAGCTCATCCCTATTTCTGTTATGGAAATACGCTATTTACAGAGTTATCTTGCCCGTATTGCGCGTCTCGGTAGGTACTTTATTGCCCATGCAATCCATGGAGCATTGTTTTGCCGCGCAAGTCGCTGCGGGAGCCTGAACGCTGGTATCTTTCTGCGCACAAGGAGCACCGCACTTGCCGATCCCGGAGATGCTTTTGGCCATCTCATTAAACACAGTCTCAGCGCTTACGGAAGTAACAAAAATACATAGTCCAACTATTAAAGCAAATAACGCTAACTGCTTTTTCATACAAATCCCCCTTTCCTTAGGTTTATTTAAGTATATCCTAATAATCCCAAAAAATCAAAATTTTTTAAAAATATCCCATGCAGCCTATTTCTTTGATATCGGCTCCTTAAGGACGATCTCCCCCTTTTTGACTATGCCTATTCTTTCCCGTGCCTTCTTTTCGACATAGTTTATATCGGTCTCTAGCCGCTTTTTCTCTTCTTCCAGCCTCTTTGATTCCACGCGCAGCGAGACTAGCTCCTCTTCGAGCCTTTTATTTTTTGCCCGGAGCTCCTGATATTTGGCAAAGGGCGGCAAAAATACCGCCACGAACAGGCCTATCAGCAGATAGGTTTTGAGTGATCCTATTTTTTTCGCCATATCGCCTTGCCGTACAAGGCCTTCTTGCCGAGATTCTCCTCGATGCGCAGAAGCTCGTTATATTTGCATATCCTTTCGCTCCTGCATATGGAGCCGGTCTTGATCTGGCCTGTATTCATCCCGACCACAAGGTGCGCTATCGTGGTGTCTTCGGTCTCTCCGGAACGATGCGAAACGACTGCGGTATAACCGTGTTTACGCGCAAGCTCTATTGAATCGATCGTTTCCGTAAGTGTGCCTATCTGGTTGAGTTTTATAAGGACGGAATTGGCCACTTTCTTTTGTATCCCCATCCTGATCCTCTTCACATTGGTAACGAACAGGTCGTCTCCAACCAGCTGGATCGATTTACCCAGCTTGTCCGTAAGGGCTTTCCAACCGTCCCAATCGTCTTCCGCAAGGCCGTCTTCTATAGAGACTATCGGGTACCTACCTACCCATCTTGAATAGAATTCTATCATGTCAGCGCTGGAATTTTCTTTCTTAGGTTCGGCCTCAAGTATATATTTGCCGTTTTCATAAAAAGAGCTGGCTGCCGGGTCAAGCGCTATCGCCACATCCTTGCCGGCCCTGTACCCTGCTTTATCTATCGCGGCCAATATAACCTCTACAGCCTCTTCGTTGGACTTAAGGTCCGGCGCAAAACCGCCTTCATCGCCGACGGCCGTAGAAAGCTTCTTGTCATGTAATATTTTTTTAAGGCTGTGAAACACTTCCGCGCCCCACCGCAGCGCCTCCCTGAAAGAATCGGCGCCTATCGGCATGATCATGAACTCCTGCAGGTCCACGTTGTTATCCGCATGCGAGCCGCCGTTTAAAATATTCATCATAGGAATGGGGAGTATCTTTGCCTTGCTCCCTCCTATGTATTCATAGAGCGGCATACCCTTGGAACGGGCCGCTGCCTGTGCTGCCGCAAGAGATACGCCGAGAATTGCGTTGGCTCCGAGACGTCCTTTATTGGGTGTACCGTCCAGATCTATCAAGGCCTGATCCAGCTCACCCTGTTTCAGCACGTCTTTGCCTTTAATGCACTTTTTTATCTCGCCGTTCACATTCCCTACGGCCTTGAGCACGCCCTTGCCGCCATAACGCGATTTATCCCCGTCTCGAAGTTCCACCGCCTCATGTTCTCCGGTGGAGGCGCCGCTCGGAACGGCCGCCCTGCCAAATGAACCGTCCTGCAAGGTCAGATCAACTTCGACAGTCGGGTTCCCCCTCGAATCAAGAATTTCCCTTGCCCTCACATCTTTAATACCTGTTTTCATTTTTACTTACTACTCCTTTCTTATTATTTTTACCCTTCGTCCCTCTATCTTTAATTTTCCTTCGACGAACAGCCTTATCGCCTCAGGATATATTTTGTGCTCTTCCCCATGCACGCGCTCAAGAAGACTCTCTTCCGTATCGTCGTCTCTGACCTCTAAGGCTTTCTGCAGTATTATAGGGCCATTATCAAGTTTCTCATCCACAAAATGTACCGTAGGGCCCGTCACCTTGACCCCGTATTCCAGGGCATCCTTTATGCCGTTGGTCCCCTTGAAAGACGGAAGCAGGGCCGGATGAATATTTATTATTTTATTCCTGTATTCCTTTATGAAATGCGGACTCATAAGCCTCATGAAACCCGCCAGGACAACAAGGCCCACATTTTGCTCTTTGAGATTTTTTATTACCTCTCTGTCAAAATCTTCGCGGGTCTTAAAATCTTTCTTGTCCAAAATAAGCGTCCTGACGCCGGCTTTTTTTGCCCTTTCTAGCGCAAGGGCATTTTTTTTATCACTTACCACAAGCGCTATTTTAGCCGGGATGTACCCCGAGTTAACGCTGTCTATGATCGCCTGAAGGTTGGTGCCGCTACCGGAGCAAAGGACCGCGATATTCATGTTTGCCTCCTGTTAGAACAAAGTGTAAATAAACGGCGCGAGCGCGCTTCCCTCCGTAAATACTATGAGAAGCCCGAGAAGAATAAGCATTATAATGATCGGGAGGAGCCACCATTTTTTACGCGTCTTCAGGAAATCCCACAACTCTTTAAAGAAACTCATTTTGCCCATATATCAGCTCTCCTAATTAAAATTGATTTTCGTAAGATTCTTTTGTTTTATCGGTCTGGCTTCTTTGCGACCAGTAGGAAATCTTCGTCTGGTCTATCCGCTCGTCCAGAATGTCTTTCCCTGTCATCTTCATGATCATGCTTATCGGCGTTATTACAAGATAGAAAATAATTCCCAGAATAAAGCGGCTCATGAAAAAACCGATTACGGCAGCCGCAGACATCCACACTTTTTGCAGCGGCTTCAGGACAGCCGGAAAATACAAGCCAAGCACGACGAAAACCGTTCCGAAAGATACAAAATATATTGCGGCGCCCTTTCCGCGCCAAATCGCGATACCACCCAGCGCAATCAGCACGGCTCCTATAGTTACCCCGAATTCCCGGAGCTCCTTCTTCCCGCTTTTTATATTTTTTATATCTTCGATCATGCTTTCCCCGGCCCTTCGCTGTCTGGCCCCAGCGTCAATCCAGCTCATACTCCTTTAGCCAATTTACGTCTTTATCCAGAGGTTTCTGCGATTTCTTCTCCAGAAGTATGCTGCCCATTATCAAATAGTCCATGTTGGTCCTCATGAAACAGATGTAGGCGTGCTGAGGGGTTGCCACTATCGGTTCACCCCTGACATTGAAAGAAGTATTTATGACAACGGGGCATCCGTATTTTTCGTCGAACTTCTTTATCATATCATAAAAAAGCGGATTTGTACCGCGTTTTACGGTCTGGACACGCGCTGAATAATCCACATGCGTAACTGCCGGTATCGTGCTCCTCTGCACATTAAGCCTTGCCAATCCGAAGAGCTTCTCCTCTTCCTCCGAGACTTTAAGCCTTTTCGATTCCCTGACAGGCGCCACTAAGAGCATGTACGGGCTATCTGCATTCATGTCAAAATACTCCGATACCTTTTCCCTTAAGACCGAAGGGGCAAACGGCCTGAAGCTTTCCCTGAATTTTATCTTGAGATTCATTATCTCCTGCATCTTCGGAGATCTCGCATCGCCCAGAATGCTCCTCGAGCCTAGTGCGCGGGGGCCGAATTCCATCCGGCCCTCGAACCACCCTATGACGTTATTATTTGCGATGAGGTCCGCTATCCTTTCGGGTATGCTGCCGGGTGTTAGCTCTTCGTAAGGCACCTTATTGCTTTCAAGGAATTTCTTTATTTCTTCGTCCGAATATTCCGGCCCTAAAAATGAGCCTTTCTGAAAATCGTTTTCATTATCGGCTGTCCTCTCTCTGCCCAGATACTGATACCAGGCAAATAGGGCCGCGCCGATGGCGCCCCCTGCGTCGCCCGCGGCAGGCTGGATCCAGATACCTTTGAACGGGGTTTCGCGCAATATCCTGCCGTTCCCTACACAGTTCAGGGCTACACCGCCTGCCAACGTAAGATAATCCATGCCGGTGATTTTATGCACATGCCGCGCCATCCTCAACATTATCTCTTCGGTGACATCCTGTATGGAACGCGCTATGTCCATATCGTCCTGCGTCAATTTCGATTCCGGCTTTCTCGGCAGGCGTCCGAAAAGTTTATGAAATGCGCTGTTGGTCATGGTAAGGCCGGCGCAGTAATTAAAATATTTCATGTTTAGCCTGAAGGAGCCGTCTTCTTTCAGGTCGATCAGCTCCTTTAGTATCATTTTCGCGTATTTGGGCCTGCCGTAAGGCGCGAGGCCCATAACTTTATACTCGCCGGAATTTACCCTGAAGCCCGTATAGTAGGTAAAAGCGGAGTAAAGCAGGCCGAGGGAATGCGGAAATTTTATTTCTGATTTCAGAGAAATTCTGTTATCTTTCCCGACGCCGAAACTCGCTGTCGTCCATTCGCCCACACCGTCCATTGTAAGTATGGCCGCCTCTTTATAAGGTGAAGGAAAAAACGCGCTCGCAGCATGGGCCTCATGATGTTCCGGGAATATTATCTTTCCGTCATATTCAAGCTCATTCTTTATAAGGTCCTTCATCCATAGTTTTTTCTTTATCCAGAGGGGTATGGCCTTTATGAAAGACCTTATGCCGAACGGGGCATAGGCCAGATAGGTTTCCAGGATGCGTTCGAATTTAATGAAAGGCTTGTCATAAAAAACTACGTAATCGATATCTTTTATGGTGAGGTTTTCTTTGCCGAGGCAGAATCCTACGGCATTTTTCGGGAATGACTGGTCGTGCTTCTTCCTTGTAAACCGCTCTTCCTGCGCCGCGGCGATGATATCGCCGTTCTTCACCAGGGCCGCCGCGGAATCATGATAGAAAGCGGAAATGCCCAGAATGTAAATATCTTTATTATTGTTCAACGAAAGATCTCACCTTGGCTTCTATGGCTTCCTTCGAATTCACTCCGATGATCCGGGAAACCTCTTTGCCTTTTTTGAATAGGACAAGCGTGGGAATATTCATCACCGAAAGCTCTGTGGCTATTTCAGGGGCTTCGTCTACATTCGATTTCATAATTTTCACTTTCCCCTCTAATTCCTCGGCTAATTTTTCAACAGCCGGAGCTATTATCTTACACGGCATGCACCACGGCGCCCAGAAATCTACCAAAACCGGTTTTTCTGATTTCAAAACTTCTTTCTCAAAATTGCCCTGCGTCACTTCTACCATAACCATATCTCCTAATTTAAGCGATAAAATATAATTGCGCTGACCCGCTCCTTGAGGGATAGCTCATCATTTCGCTAATACTATATAACTAATCCTCGCTTTACTCAACAAAAAAATGTTGTTAAGCGGTATCTTCTATGATACCATAGGTCCATAATATGATAAATGCCATAGCGTATATAGTAAGCATAGCCCTGACTGTGGTAGCCTCCTCGTTTTTATCTCTTTCTTCAAAACAGCTCATATCCATTGCCGGTTTTTCCTCTATATTTTTCGGCGCTATATATTTTTGGCAGCACAGGTTAGCCTTCGCCTTTCTCGGTGTAAGCGTACTTCTGGCCTTCGGCCTCATGGATGTTCCTCATCTTGTCGAGTTCGCCGGACTCGATATAGTCCTTTTCCTGGCCTCCATGATGGTCGTAATAGGATATCTGGAAGAGAGGCAGTTTTTCGAGCATTTTGTAAATAAGGTTATACACTTCGTAGGCATGGATGGCAGAAAACTGCTGTTTGTCCTTTTGGCCGCCTCATTTATTTCGGCCGCTCTCGTAGATGAAGTTACGTCAATTCTGTTTATGTCCGCGGCTACACTTAATATCGCCAACAGGTATAAACTGAACCCTGTCCCATTCATCATAATGATAGTATTCGCCACTAATATAGGCTCCAGCGCAACGGTGGTCGGAAATCCGATAGGAATAGTTATAGCCATGAGGAGCGGCCTGTCATTTATGGATTTCATACGTTGGGCAAGCCCTATCTCGCTTGTGGTTTTCCTGGTCGCAACCGTGTTGCTGTTTATATACTATTCAAAACCCATATCCGCCCTGCAGGAAGCCATAAAAGAACATAAAAGAAAAAGAGAGATGAAAGAAGTAATCGAAGAAGATCACGTCACCCCGGAAGGCATAATGACCTCCGGGATAATTTTCGCATGCGTCGTCTTGGGCCTTGTGCTCCATTCGCAGGTAGAGCACTTATTGGGACTGGAAAAAAACACGATGCTTCTCGGCACAGCGCTTGTGGGGGCTTCAGTAACCCTCCTCATAAGCAGGAATGACGCGCGAAATATAGTTGAAAAAAGGGTTGACTGGTGGACGCTTTCCTTCTTTCTTCTCCTATTCGCCTCGGTAGGCACTCTCAAATATCAGGGCATAACGCAGGTAATAGCACAAAAGATAGCGGCCGTGGCAGGCA
>JAKLDX010000024.1 GCA_022703295.1 Candidatus Omnitrophota bacterium | reverse complement strand
ATGAGATAGCGCTCAGGAGGATATTACCGAACATGACTGTGGTGGTGCCGTGTGATGCCGTGGAAGCGAAAAGGGCCACGATAGAGTCGGCGAACACAAAAGGGCCGGTTTACATAAGGCTAGGAAGAAGCGGCGTGCCTGTTATTACCAAACCGGAAGAACCCTTTAAAATAGGCAAGGCGAGCGTATTGCGCCAGGGCAGCGACGTCTCGATAATCGCATGCGGGCAGATGGTGTACGAAGCGCTTCTCGCGAGCGATGAGTTGGCGAAGGAAAAAATATCCGCGCGCGTCATAAACTTGCACACTCCGAAACCGATAGACAGGGATGTCATAATCCAGGCAGCCAGAGAGACGGGCGCCATCGTTACCGCTGAGGAGCATACCGTACTGGGCGGATTGGGCGGCGCGGTAGCCGAAGTAGCAGCACAAAGCTGCGCCGTACCCATGAAGATGATAGGCGTGCAGGACCGGTTCGGCGTATCCGGCGAACCGAAAGAGCTTTTCGAATATTTCGGCCTTACGGCCAAAGACATAGTGAAAGCGGCGAAAGAAGTAATAGCAAAGAAAAAATAGAATGACTTCCATCAAACTGGCTGCTCCCGCAAAAGTAAATCTATTCCTTAAAGTCCTTAATAAGCGTAAAGACGGATACCATAATATCCTTACCGTCTTTGAGAGAATATCCCTCGCCGATACCATCAGTATATCGAAGGCCCCTGCAGGCATTGCCGTAAAATGCGATAGATTTGTTACGCGCCGCCCGGAAGATAACATAGCTTACAAGGCGGCGGAGCTCATCATCCGGCGCGAAGGTATAAAAAGCGGCGTAAGAATCGAAATCAAGAAGGCCGTACCGATAGGCGCAGGCCTCGGGGGAGGGAGTTCGGACGCGGCGGCTGTGCTTATGGGAATGAATAAATTATTCGGCCTTGGATTAAGCAGGGACAGGCTTATCGGCCTTAGCGCCGTTTTAGGGGCCGACGTCCCGTTTTTTATGCTTGATACGCCTTTTGCCATAGGAAGGTCAAAAGGGGACAAGGTGGAGAGGATAAGCTCCGGAAAACGGCTCTGGCACCTTATTATTTATCCGGGTTTTCGCCTCTCGACAAAGGGTGTTTATGAAGCTTTTGAGGCTATTCCTAAAAGCTTGACAACATTATACGACGATGATAAAATAATGGCGCATTTGACGGATACTTCGGATTCTAGCGAGCTCGAATCTATGCTTTACAACGACCTGGAAGAAATTGCCGCATCAAAGAAAAAAATCATAGGGAAGATAATAGAGCGCTTGGCCTATTCTCTAAATAAAAAAGCTATTGTTACGGGAAGCGGGCCGAGCGTATTTTGTCTATACGCTACGAGAAAGGAGGCGGACAGGGCCAGAAGGAAGCTGTTTAGGAGTATGCCGGCGGCCGGTAGGCAGGGTTGGCAAATATTTGTGACCGATACAAAAATAAATTAATAAAAATTTGAGGAGCATGCACATCATGGATATTACAGAAGTAAAAGTTTTCCTAAAGGAAGGGCAGGACAAGAAATTAAAGGCTTACGCGACGCTGACATTCGATAATTGTTTCGTCGTAAGGAACGTAAAGGTGATAGAAGGCAACAAGGGGTCGTTCGTCGCGATGCCGTCGAGAAAACTTAAAGACCCCTGCCCGAAATGCGCCTTCAGGAACGCCGTAAGAAGCAAGTTCTGCAACCAGTGCGGTTCTTCTCTGCCGCAGAGCGAACCCAGGCAGCTCCAGCCCGGCGAAGACGCCTCCAAGCAATCGGAACACAAAGACATAGCGCATCCGATCACTGCGGAATGCAGGGATTATATACAGAAAAAGGTCCTCGAAGCTTACGAGTCCGAAAAAAAGAAAGGTCCGTCCTCTGTTTCTGCTGCTCCTGCCGAACCCAGCAGGCGCGTGAGCGCAAGGCAGGAAGCGGTAATAGAAGAGGATAATGATATAGAGTTGTAAAATTTTTTGCCACAGCGCTTTAATGTGCTGTGGCGAGTGCTTCGCACCGAACGCGAAAATTCCCCAGCGAGGAATTTTCGCTCGGAAAAATTTCTCGCTCGCATATGCTTATGCAACAGCACCGTGCCCGCTCGAAATTTTACGTCGGTGCTCAGCACGTCGCCACATCACATTTCAGCAGGAGCAAAAAATTTTGGCGTGGTTAGCCGGAAAAGTTGCCCGACTTGGATTGCCCGGTGGTGTAATGGTAGCACACCAGCCTTTGGAGCTGATGGTCATGGTTCGAATCCATGCTGGGCAACCATAATAAGTGTTATTTGAGAATCGATTTTAAGGTAACGTCATGGGATTCGAAGCCGAATTTGCGCTGACGGATAGGAAGAAAAGGACTATGTCCGACAGCAAATTCGGCCGGCCCGAAGTCCCGCCTATGGCGGGACGGAGGGGAATCCATGCTGGGCAACCATCCTACTTCGCCAACAGCGGTTAATAGGCTGAAGGCTTCGTAGGATGCCCTACGAAGCAATCGGCAGACTTCGAGGTGATTGCGAAGTAGGGCACTAAACGATTTTGCCTTCGGGCCCAAAAAGTCTTGTGTTGCTTTTCGGCCCTCCGGCCTGCCGAAGCATTCGGCAGTTATTCCGTTAATTGCGAAGGCAGGGCTTGCGCCCAAATTTGTTTAAGGGGCAAACCTGGCGGTTTTCCCCTTAATATTCCCCTTTCCCTTTTAAGGAATGAGAAGGAAAAGATTGATGAAAAAGATGACGGCGATTATACTTGCGGCAGGTAAGGGGACGCGGATGAAATCCGATGTCCCTAAAGTACTGCACAAGATACTCGGGAAAAGTGCGATCTGCTACATACTGGATTCCCTGAAGGGCGCCGGAATAAAAGATATAGTAACTGTCGTAGGGTATGGCAAAGAACTCTTGGCCGATGTCGTTGATAAACAAACGAAAATTATCATCCAGAAAAAGCTTCTGGGTAGCGGCGACGCCGTAAAGTCCGCCGGTAAGGCCCTCAGGGGATATTCCGGGGACGTGCTCATCATATGCGGGGATACGCCGCTCGTCGGAAGCAGGACCCTAAAAGAGATCGCGGCCAGGCACGCCTCTTCGGGTGCCAGCATGACCATCCTCACGGTGAAATTAAAGGACCCGACAGGATACGGGCGGATATTAAGAAGCTCTGACGGAAAGATATTGAAGATCATCGAGGAGGAAAATGCCCGGCTTTATGAAGAAAAGATAAACGAAGTCAATGTGGGGACTTATTGCTTTAATACAAAAGATCTGTTTGAAGCGCTGAAAGAAGTCGGGCAAAATAATAAGAAGAAGGAATTTTTTCTTACGGATACCATTGAGATACTGAATAAAAAGGGGAAAAAGCTGGAATCGGTTTTATTGGAAAATCCCGAAGACATGACGGGAATAAATACCAGAAGGGACCTGGCCGGGGTTACGGGGGTGCTGAAAAACAGGATACTGGATGAACTTATGCTTTCCGGAGTAACGATAGAAGACCCCGCCTCGACGGTAATATACGGCGGCGTCAGGATAGGGCGCGATACGGTGATATGCCCGAACACAGTCATTGAATCGGATGTTGAGATAGGCGCACACTGCCGCATAGGGCCGTTTGCCCGCATAAGGCCCGACGTGAAGATAGGCGATGGCGCCGAAGTCGGAAATTTTGTCGAGCTTGTCAGGACCGAGGTCGGCTCAGGCGCAAAGATAAAACATCATACGTACCTCGGCGATACCAAAGTGGGCCGCAATGTGAATATCGGCGCCGGGACGATAACTGCGAACTTCGACGGTAAGAACAAGAACAGGACCGTGATTGAGGACGGGGCTTTCATCGGTATAGGCGCCAGGCTGGTAGCGCCGGTCAGGATAGGCAGAGGCGCCATCATAGGCGCAGGTGCAGTTGTGCTGAAAAACCATAACGTGCCCAAGGCAGCTGTTGCCGTAGGGGTACCGGCACGTATAATTCGTAAGAAAAAATAGATTTTCGAAAAGGAGCTATATGAAGAACCACCTGCTAGTATTCAGCGGCAATTCCAACAGGAAGCTGGCCGCGGACATCTGCAAGTATCTTGGTATAAAGCTCGGAAACGCTTCGGTCGATACGTTTTCCGACGGAGAAATAAGGGTGAAGATCAACGAAAACGTCCGCGGGCACGATGTCTTTGTCGTACAGGCGACATCCTCCCCGTCCAACGACCACCTTATGGAACTCCTCATAATGATAGACGCCCTAAAGCGCGCGTCCGCGCAGCGCATAACGGCGGTTCTGCCGTACTTCGGATACGCGAGGCAGGACAGGAAGGACCAGCCGCGGGTGCCGATAACGGCGAAGCTCGTCGCGAATCTGGTCACCGTTGCGGGTGCCGACAGGGTCCTTACAGTAGACCTGCACGCCGGACAGATACAGGGATTTTTCGATATACCGCTTGACCACCTTTTCGCTTTTACCATTTTTGCCGATTATATAAAGAAATTAAAATTGAACCACGGGCTCGTTGTAATAAGCCCGGATGTCGGCGGCATAAAGACCGCCAGGGCATACGCCAAAAGATTGAATTGCAGCCTCGCTGTCGTTGACAAAAGGCGCGTGAGCGATAAAGAAGCCGAAGTAATGCACATAATGGGCGACGTTAAAGGCAAGAACGCGGTCATAGTAGATGACATGGTGGCCACTGCCGGCTCACTGGTCGAAGCGGTCGAGGCGATAAAGAAAGAGGGCGCGCGAGATGTATACGCTACCATCACGCACCCGGTCCTCTGCGGCCCTGCTATAGAGAGACTCAGGAAATCGCCGTTGAAAGAGCTCATAGTAACTGACACGATACCTCTTGCAAAAGAAAAGGCTATATCGAAGATAAAAGTCCTTTCCGTGGCATCGCTTCTCGGTGAGGCGATAGAGAGGATTCATTGCGAAAAATCCGTCAGTGTTTTGTTCACTTAAAATAGGAGTGTGATTCTGTATGGAAAAAGTAATATTAAAATCGGAAGTCAGAACCGCCACCGGCAAAAGGGTGGCGAAAGATCTCAGGAATAAAGGATTGATACCGGCAAACGTATATAAGAGCGGGAAGAGCGCCCTTAGCCTTCAGATATCGAAGGAAGACCTGGATGAGATACTTCACACCGGCGCCGGATCCAACGTAATCATAACGCTTAAGATAACAGGCGGAACGGAAAAGGATAAGACTGTCCTTATCAAGGAGATCCAGAGAGATCCCCTAAAGGACGGCATACTTCACGTGGACTTTAGCGAGATATCGCTCACAGAGGTCCTGAAGGTCAATGTCCCTGTGGCTTCTCACGGAGAGCCTGTGGGCGTGAAGATCGACGGCGGCGTCCTGGACCACGTTATATGGGAGCTGCAGGTGGAATGTTTGCCGACGGAAATTCCTGAAAAAATAGAAGCCGATGTCTCGGCCCTGAAGATAGGCGATGCCATATATATAAAAGACCTGAAGGTGCCGGAAGGTATTAAGGTGTTGAACGATCCGGAACTCATCGTCATGATAGTGAAACCTCCTAAGGTAGAAGCGGCCAAGGCAGAAGTGACGGAAGAGGCTGCTGTTGAGCCGGAACTCATAAGGAAGAAGAAAGAGGAAGAGGCGGCTGAAGAAGAGGCCGGTGCCAAAGAAGCGGAAAAGCCGCAGGCTAAGGAAGAAAAGAAATAATGCAATATATAATCGGCCTCGGGAATCCGGGCCTTGAATACAAGGCCACAAAACATAACATAGGTTTTCTTGTTGTAGCCAATCTTGCCAAAACCAACGGCATCAAGATAAACCAAAAACTGCATTTTTCTCTGGTAGGCCGCGGCAAAATAGGTAAAAAAGAAGCCGTGCTGGTCCTTCCGCAGACCTATATGAACCTTTCCGGCAAGGCTGTAGGCGAGGCATTCAGGCAGGAGGTAAAGAATATAGAGAACCTGCTAATTGTCTGCGACGATATAAATCTTGAGCTTGGAAAGATAAGGCTCAAGAAACAGGGGTCTTCCGGGGGCCATAAAGGGCTCGAGTCTATAATACAAACTCTGGGAAGGGACGATTTTGCCCGCCTCAGGATCGGAATAGCGACGGAAGTCCATAAGGGCGACATAACCAATTACGTCCTCAGCCCTTTCAAGCGAAAAGAGAAACGTAATGTTTCACATGCCGTATCTCTTGCCAGCGATTGCGTTACTTGCCTCGTGGAAAAAGACATAGACACAGCCATGAACATCTTTAATAAGAGGAAGGCGGGGACCTCATAAATAACCTTTGATTTATTAATATTGATATGGTAGTATCGTTATAAAATTAAAACCTAAGGAGAAGTCAAAGCTATGAATAATTACGAAGGCCTGTTTATACTGAAACCCGACCTTAAAGAGGACGAAGTCAAGAACCTCTTCAAAACCATAAGCGATGCCGTGACCAAGCAGGGTGGCAGCATAGTAAAGGAAGAGAGCTGGGGGAAAAAGCAGCTGGCTTATGCGGTCAAGAAGTTCAGGGAAGGTTATTACTACAAACTGGATTTTTCATCCTTGCCCGATGCAATAGGGAAGCTCGAAGCTGTGTATAAGCTGAACGATTCGATATTACGGACGATGATAACCAAGAGGTAAAAAATGGCGAGCCTGAACAAGGTATTTCTGATAGGTAATCTTACGCGCGATCCGGAGTTGAGGTATATACCAAGCGGCTCGGCTGTTGCGACATTCACCGTAGCGGTAAACAGGGTCTATAAAACGCAGACAGGCGAAAAGAAAGAGCAGACATCGTTCATCAGGATTGTGGTATGGGGGCGTAGGGCGGAAGTCTGCGGAGAATACCTGTCCAAGGGCAGCCCCGTGTTCGTTGAAGGCAGGCTGCAGTCAAGGGAATGGGAAGCCCAGGACGGACAGAAAAGAAGCACTATAGAAGTGGTGGCGGATAATATACAATTCCTCAGGATAGGCGGCCAGGCACAATCGCAAGGCGCCGCCAAGCAAACGCCGCCGCCGGAAGAGATCGAGACCATAAATCTTAATGAGGAACCGGAAGGATCAGCACCTAAAAGCGATAACGCTAATCAAGGCGCTAAATCAGACGAGGAAGTTCCATTCTAAAGGAGAAGAGTGATGTTTAAGCCGTTCAAGCCGTTTAAAGTAGGTGAAAGAAAGAAAAAGAAAGAGCCCTTGAAGAAGAGGGTCTTCAGGAAAAAGCCGTGCAGATTTTGTCTGGATAAGGTGGAGTATATAGATTACCTGGATTATCCTAAATTCCAGAAGCTGATAACCGAGAGGGGCAAGATAATGCCTTCCAGGATAACCGGGAACTGCGCGAAACATCAGAGGCAGCTTGCAAAGGCCATAAAAAAGGCGCGAGTGATGTCGCTTCTGCCTTTTGTCGCGGAATAAGGTAAAGAATAAGGAGATTTTTTCAAAATGAAGGTCATACTTTTAGAGGACGTTGACAGGCTTGGCAGGATGGGAGAAGTGATCTCCGTTAAAGAAGGCTATGCCAGGAATTATCTGATACCCAATAAAAAGGCAAAAGAGGCTACTGCCGGGAACATGAAGATACTTGATGCCCTGAAGAAGAAGCAGGCCGTGCTGGATGCCGAAAGGTTAAAGATCGTCAAGGCGCTGGCGGAAAAGATAACGAACCTGTCGCTTACCATAAGCGCGCAGGCCGGGGAAGAGGAAAAGTTATTCGGTTCCATATCGGCCGAAATGATCTCGGAAGCGCTTGCCGCAGAAGCGATAAATATAGATAAGAAAGACATAGTCCTGGACGAGCCGATAAAAAAACTGGGCGTCTATCAGGTTACGGTAAAAATTCACCCGGAAGTAAAGGCGACATTAAGGGTCTGGGTCGTAGATAAACTTAAAGCTCAAAGCTAAAAACTTAAAACTGGTGTGTCCTTCGGGCCTAGATTTTAGTTTTAAGTTATAGTTTTGAATTTTAACATTTAAGTTTTTAGTTAAAAAGCGCAACATAACGGTTACGATGGCTCAGGAACAGATAGAGAAGATACCGCCGCATAATATAGAAGCCGAGATGGCAGTCCTGGGTTCGATGCTTCTGGACCATGAGGCTATCTCGCAGGCGATAGAAATAATAAACGCCTCTTGTTTTTATAAAGATGCCCACAGGAAGATATTCTCGTCCGTTGTAAAGCTATTCGACGAAAACAGGGCCATTGATATAATTACGCTGATAGAGGAACTGAAGAAAAGCGGTTCCCTCGACGAAGTAGGCGGCCCCGCCTACATAACATCGCTTGCCTCAAGCGTCCCCACTACGGCAAATTTCCTGCATTACGCTAAAATAGTAAAAGAGAAGATGCTCCTGAGGAACCTGATAAACACGGCCACCCAGATAGTGTCGGACTGCTTCAACTCTTCGCAGGAAGTGGATGAGATAGTGGACAAGGCCGAACAGGCAGTGTTCGATGTAGGCTCGAAGAAAGAGGAAACAAGATTCTCCCCGATAAAAGAAGTCATAAAAAATTCAATCGAGACCATAGATAACCTTTATCAGAGGAAAGAGAATGTAACCGGCATAGCCACCGGTTTCAGGGACCTGGACCTGAGGACGGCGGGATTTCAGCCGTCGGACCTTATAGTGGTGGCGGGCAGGCCTTCGATGGGGAAGAGCGCGCTTGCCTCGTGCATAGTCGAACACATAGGTGTCGTCGAGAAGGTGCCTGTCGCCTTTTTCAGCCTGGAAATGTCGAAAGAGCAGCTTGTCCAGAGGATGCTTTGCTCTCACGCGAGGGTTGACGCACATAAGGTCAGGACAGGGTTCCTTTCGCAGGCGGACTGGCCCAGGCTTGTCAGCGCTGCCGGAAAACTCTCGGAAGCGCCGATATACGTGGATGATTCGCCCGGGATAACGGTACTGGAACTGCGCGCCAAGGCGCGGCGGCTCAAGGCGAAATTCGATATAAAATTTTTGGTACTGGACTACCTCCAGCTTATGCAGGGCTCATCCAGGTCCGCGGATAACAGGCAACAGGAGATATCGGATATATCGAGATCATTGAAGGCGCTTGCGCGCGAACTCAGGATCCCGGTGATCGCGATAAGCCAGCTTTCACGTGCCGTCGAACAAAGGGCGGACCACAGGCCGCAGCTTTCCGACCTCAGGGAGTCGGGCGCCATAGAACAGGATGCCGACCTTGTCATACT
Source organism: Candidatus Omnitrophota bacterium (assembly GCA_022703295.1). Classification (GTDB taxonomy): domain Bacteria; phylum Omnitrophota; class Gorgyraeia; order 2-01-FULL-45-10; family 2-01-FULL-45-10; genus JAKLDX01. The sequence continues at coordinate 2,070 of JAKLDX010000024.1, read as the reverse complement.
TCTGCTCAGAGAGGAATATTACAATCCGACGGAAGAGAACAAGGGTGAGGCAGAGGTCATAATAGCCAAACAGAGGAACGGCCCGGTCGGGAGCCTGAAACTGGCTTTCATCGGCGAGTATATGAGATTTGAAAATCTGTCGGCAAGGAACGAAGAGTTCGTGGATATGGACATGGAGAGAGTATGAAATACTATAAGATAGTGGCATGTCTTGCGGTAGCGTTATGCATCTTCCAGATAGCCGCGTCAGATTCTTATTCCCAGGTGTCCGGCCCGTCCGAGAACGAAGATAAGAATATCACCGCCATCAATGTCAAGAATAACAGGGCTATAAGCACCGAGACTATACTCTCAAAGGTAAAGACGAAGGTCGGCGATAAGTTCAATCAGGAAACCCTGAACGATGATTTAAAGAGATTGTATACAACCCAGTATTTTACTGACGTCTCGGTGGACGTGGATAATTACGAGGGCGGGGTGGCCGTCACGTTCATAGTGGAAGAAAAATCGGTAATAGAAGATATAGTGTTCAAGGGCAATACGGCTTTCAGGGCGCAGAAACTGAAAAGCACAATGAAGTCCAAGCCGAACGAAATGCTCAACCTGACGCTCCTAGCGCAGGATATAGCGGAAATGAAAGCACTATATATCAAAAAAGGGTATCCGTTGGTAGACGTGAAGTATGCCCTCGATATCAATAAAGAGACAAACAAGGCGATCGTTACCATAACAATAGATGAAAAGGTGCGAGTCAAAGTCGCCAGCGTCAAGATTACCGGGAATAAGGCCATAAAGACCGATGACATAAGGAAGGTATTATCCACAAAGCCAGCGTGGCTTTTTAATCCCGGTGTCTACAATGACGATCTCTTCCAGGAAGACATGGAGAAGATCAAGATCCTTTATGACGACATAGGCTATCTGGATGTCGAAGTCACTCCGAAACTCGACTATTCTCAGGACGGCAAGGTCCTCGACATAGAGCTGAGCATTAATGAAGGTAAGCTTTATCAGGTCGGGGACATAACGTTAAAAGGCAACCTTGTATATACGGAAAAAGAAGTGCGGTCCAAAATAAGCATGAAGACGCTCAGCCCTTTCTCCAACAGGATACTGAGAAGCGACGTCCTTAACGTGAAGCAGCTTTACTATAAGAACGGATATATGAACGTCGAGATAGATGTCGAAAGGGGTCTGAACCAATCCACCGGGAAGATAGATATAACATATAGCGTAGATGCCAAGGAACCCGTATATGTCGGGAAGATAGATATACGCGGTAATTTAAAGACCAGGGACGTCGTTGTCAGAAGGGAGATCAGGATATATCCCGGAGAACGGTTTAACGGTGACAGGATAGCGCGTTCCAAGGAGCGTATCTATAATCTCGGATTTTTCGAAAGCGTGACTTTTGATACGGAGCCGACAGCCGTTCCTAACGTCCAGAATATAATAGTGAATGTGAAAGAGGCGAAGACAGGAGAATTCTCGTTCGGCGGCGGCTACAGCTCCATAGACCTACTGGTAGGATTTGTCGAAGTGACCCAGAGGAATTTCGACATCATGAATTTCCCGACATTTACCGGCGGCGGACAGAACCTTGTTATTAAAGCTGAAGTAGGTATGGTCAGGAATAATTTCAATCTCGGCTGGACCGACCCGTGGATATTCGGACTGCCTTATTCTTTCGGATTCGACGTTTACAGGACGTACCATGATAAAGACGGAGAGGTGGGGTGGGCGTACAATGAAGGCAGGACGGGAGGCGACCTGAAGCTCGGTAAGGAAATTACCGAACACCTTAGGGGAGACGCTATTTACAGGCTTGAGAACATCAAAATAGACAGCGTCGACGATAATGCGTCGACGGCCCTGCAGAATGAAATAGGCTCCAATTACATTTCGAGCATATTGTTTGAGCTTACATTTGACACAAGGGATAACGTATTTAATCCGATGAGGGGAGTTATGCTGGGGGGCTCTTTTGAAAATGCCGGCGGATTTCTTATGGGTGACAAAGATTTTATAAAAGGTACTTTCATGGCCAGCTGGTATCATACATTTTTTGAA
>JAKLDX010000023.1 GCA_022703295.1 Candidatus Omnitrophota bacterium | reverse complement strand
GTAATGATATTGATGTTTTTCCTTAAAGAGAAGAGTTCAGTCCGGGGTAACGCGGGAAAGAAGATAACATTAGATTTAAGCCGGTTCGATCCTAAATTTAAACAATTCCTTTTTGCTACAGCCGTTTTTGCCATAGGAAATTCAAGTGACGCATTCCTTATTGTGCGGTCAAAACAGCTTGGCCTTTCAGTGATACTGGTTATCGCGGCATATGTATTGTACAACATAACCTATTCGTTTTTTTCAATGCCTTTCGGCGAACTTTCCGATAAGATATCCAGGAAGAACATCATGATAATGGGATACAGCGTGTTTGCGGTTGTTTACATAGCGTTTGCGCTGATCAAGGGCCCCGGGATGGTATGGGTACTTTTTCCTGTCTACGGGTTTTATATGGCGATGACAGACGGGGTGGGGAAAGCCCTTGTATCAGATATGGTGGCTAAAGAATATGCAGGAACCGCGCTTGGCCTTTATCATTTCGTCCTTGGCATATTCGCCTTTTTCGCAAGCCTGGTGGCCGGGCTCCTGTGGACACACGTGGGCTCGGCGGCGCCGTTCCTGTACGGCGCTATCATGGCCCTTGCTTCATGCGTTATCCTCATGAAGTTACCCAAAAAATAAAATTCGTAAATTTTATTGACAAACACATTTTTTTGTGCTACCATTTTTTAAAATAGTAGCACAAAAAAGGAGCGTGTATGGGAATGGTGCGTTTTGGTGTTTCGTTAGAAAAAGACCTTTTGACGAAGTTCGACCGCCTTATAAAGGAAAAAGGTCACGCTAACCGGTCAAAGGCGCTATCAGATATAGTGCGTCAGGAGCTTGTTAAGAAAGAGTGGGTAGAGGGCAAGGAAGTCGCCGGGTCTGTCATTATGATATATGATCACCACAAGCGTGAGCTTGTAAATAAGCTTATGGATATCCAGCATGATTTCAATAAGATCATAATGTCGACGCAGCACATACATTTGGATCATGATAATTGCCTTGAGATAATCGCTATAAAGGGAGCCTCTCTGCAAGTCCAGAAACTGGCGGATTTTCTGAAGGCGGTCAAAGGGATTAAACACATAACCCTTGGGATGTCAAGCACCGGAAAAGGGATATGATTTTTTTATAATACGACAGCATTATTTTAAGACAGATATCATTAATAAGAAAGAGAGGAAAAAAATGAAACGGTTCATATTATATCTGATCAGGTGGCAATTGAGCACGCCTATATTGTGGCTCGTAGTAAGGCAGCTAGGGACCAGCCTCTATTCTACTGTAATAGCGAATTTGATAGGCGGGGCAATATTTTTCTGGGTGGATAAATTTATATTCACATCGCAGGCGGTCGAGGTGTGGCATATAAAGGAAGGTAGGTGCGATAAGTGCGGCAGGACTTCGCATCTTTGGAGGCTCATAAAGACCGCCGGCTATGACAGAAGCGATGCGAAACCTATTTTCTTATGTATGGAGTGTTCAAAAGAAAAAACGGATGAATTGCGCTCGAAAGGCATACCTGTAAAAGGAAAATCGAGATAAGGAAGGAGAGGCAAGATGTTCAAATATGTAGTCCCGGCAGTTTTTATTGTGGTTGCAGCATATTTTATTTCTTCTGTATCGCCGGTGTTTGCCGGTGAGGCGGAGCTTATGATGGAGATTTCGGCCCTAAAGGCGAAACTGGCCGAAATGGACTCTCTGAAAGTTCGGGTAGCTGAGCTAGAGAAAAAATTTGAGATCCAGGGGTGCGTCATAACGTCTCAGGGCACCACCGTGGCAGAGATCAAGGAATCTCTGATTTCGTATAAGCCGGGTGAGGGGCTAAAAGTCCCGCCTTGCGGCATAGAAATAACGGCCGACGCAACGTTTGTTCTGCAGGGCACTCCCAAGGCCAATAACGCGGGAGAGAGCGCCGCGTCTACTTTTGACGCCGCATGGTCAAGCGATATATTCATACGCAAGGCTTTCGATGACTGGGGATTAGCCCTCATACATCTCGAGCCTGGCCAGGGACAAGGCGCCGAGAACGAGCTTTCTCTGTACAGTAATGTCAACAGGGACCAGAACGATACTAATTCCAATGTGCCCATTACCGAACTCTGGTATGAGCACTATTTATTCAGGAAGCAGGTGGCTGTTACTTTCGGAAAGCTCGATCCGGCAAATTATCTGGACCAGAACGAATACGCGCACGATGAGACGACCCAGTTCCTGGGCCGCATGTTCAAACAAAACCCGGCTATAGAATGGCCCAATGACAACACGCTCGGCACGCGCCTTATCATAGCGCCCGAGATAATGCCGTATCTTTCGCTGGAGACCACGTATTTTAATGCAGATAACAGCCTTGAAAAAGTTTTCAGCAGGCCTTTCGTCTCCGCCCAGCTTAACGTTAAGCCCGCGAAGATATTCAATATAGATACCGAGAAATGGGATGGAAATTACAGGTTCTATTGCTGGTTGAATGACCTTAACCATTTCAAACTTGCCACCGTTGGGGAAACTTCCACCGACCACATAAAATACAACGCCGGTTTCGGGTTAAGCATAGATCAGATGGTTACCGATGTGTTCGGTGTTTTCGGCAGGTTCGGATGGCAGAGGCCGGAACTGCAGCTTGCCAGCACCAATCCTAACGCGGCTCAATGCGAGGCATCGTGGTCGACTGGCCTGCAGATAAAGGGTAAGCCATGGGGCCGGCCTGACGACGTGGCCGCTCTCGGCATAGGGCAGGTCATACCGAGTAAGCAATATAAGGACGCTGGGGTCGAAAATACCGGCGGCGCGGCAGAAGGCCACCTGGAGTTTTATTATAAGATAAAAGTCCTTAAGTGGCTTTCCGTTACTCCGGATGTTCAATGGATATGGAGCCCGCACGGAGTTAATCACGGTTACCTGGGGGATGCCGATACGGTATTCGTATACGGCGTGAGAAGCCAGATAGACTTTTGAAGGATATAATATTAAGGAGAAATAATTTATGCATATACCGGACGGATATTTGAGCCCGCAGACAGGCGGTTTCTTTTATTTGTTCATGATGCCGCTATGGTTTGCCGCCTCAAAGATCGTCGGTAAAACACTCAAGGCAAGACAGGTGCCGTATCTTGCCTTCAGCGCAAGCTTCGTTTTTATAATAATGATGTTCAATGTGCCGATGCCCGGAGGCTCTACGGGGCACGCGGTAGGCGGGACGCTTGTCGCGGTACTTTTAGGGCCATGGGCGGCTATGATAGTCATCACTATCGCCCTCGTTATCCAGGCGCTGCTCTTCGGGGACGGCGGGATCACGGCCGTAGGCGCTAATTGTTTTAATATGGCCTTTATCCTGCCGTTTACCGGATATTATATATACAGGCTGATAAGCCTTAAGAGCAGCAGAGGTTCCTTAAGAAGGGCCCTTGCCGCCGCGGCAGGCGCATATTTCGGGATTCTCGCAGCAGCATTATTCACCGGGATAGAATTTGGCATTCAGCCTATTTTATATCACACTGCGGACGGAAAATCTCTGTACTGCCCCTACGGGCTTAATGTGGCCCTTCCGGTAATGCTGCTGGAGCATCTGTTGCTATTCGGCTGGATAGAAGCGATTGTCACTTTTCTGGTCATCAGGTATCTGCAAAAAGAAGATCCGTCATTGATCTTGTAGGGGGCACCTGTGAAAACGATAAAAAAATTATGGTTATTGATCATTATTCTGATCGGACTGACCCCTCTCGGGCTTATTATCCCCGCATATTTTAAAGCGGGTTCGGCGTGGGGGGAATGGTCGGCGGAGGAGATGAAAAACCTCGTTGGCTACATACCCAAAGGCCTGGCGCGGCTGGCTTCTTTCTGGAGCGCGCCCCTGCCTGATTACGCTTTCAAAAATTGCGAAGGGAAACCTTTACATGTTGCCGGCATCGCGTATATAATATCGGCAGGTTTAGGCATCGCCGCCGTAGTCGGGATAACGTTTCTGGTAGGAAGGCTTTTGACAAAAAAGGGCCGAGATTGAAAAGACATCACCTGAAAAACCTATTCATAGAGCACTCGCTGAAAAACGTCCTTGATTTTTTCAGAGAGGCCGTATTCTCCGAAGAGATAGCGCGTTCCCGCGGGCTTTTGCAATTGCTTAGCCCTAAAGTCAAAATAATCATTCTTGTCGCATGCCTTATCATGACCGTATTTGCCAGAAGCGTAGGATTTTTGCTGGCCCTTTACCTTGTCACCATATTACTGGCCCTGTCCTCCGGTATAAATATAATATTTTTTCTGAAAAGGGTATGGTTCTTCATTCCCATATTTACTCTCTTCATAGCCATACCGGCTGTTTTTATGGAGGGGTGGCATTCGGCGGTTCTGTTCGTGATGCGGGTAACAACATGCGTTTCCTTCGCCATTGTTTTTACTATAACAACCTCGCATGACCGCCTGATAAAGTCCTTACGCTCAGTGGGCCTGCCGCCTGTTTTTGTCGACGTATTGGACATGACGCAAAGGTACCTGTTCCTTTTCATGAAAGTTTTTGAAGAGATGCACCTCAGTCTTAAGAGCAGGCTCGTTAAGGACCTTGGCCCCAAGCGGTCGCGCCGCTGGATCGCGTCAAGGATCGCTTTCCTCTTCAGGAGGTCCCTGAAGATGAGCGAGGACGTATATATGGCAATGCTGGCAAGGGGTTACGCCGCGAAAGAAAAAGAATGCTGACAGATATTGTTTATGAAATAAAAGGCCTGTCGTATTCATACCTAGGCCGTTTTCCCGCATTGAATAAAATAGGCCTTGAAATAAAGAAGGGCGAGGCGGTTGTGCTGCTCGGGGCGAACGGATCGGGTAAATCGACGCTCCTGATGGTGATGGCGGGCCTGATATTCCCGACCGAAGGGGCCACTAAATTTCTTGAGAAAGATCTGCGGGAGGAGAGTTTTGCCGACGCCGCTTTTCAGAGATTTTTCCGAAGCCGTGTCGGCATAGTATTCCAGAATTCGGACGCTCAACTTTTTAATTCAAATGTCACCGATGAATTATTGTTCGGCCTGGTACAGCTTGGGCTTCCGCAGGAAGAGGTCGACAGGCGGATGAATAAGTACATATCGCTTATGGATATAGGGCATCTCAGGGCCAGGCATCCGCAATATTTAAGTATCGGTGAAAAAAAGAAAGTTGCTATAGCTTCCGTGCTCGTAATGGAACCGGATGTCCTGCTCCTGGACGAGCCTACGGCAGGGCTTGATCCAAGGACCTGCCGGCACCTTATAGACTCGATAAATAGTTTTAACCGTGAGGGGCGCACGGTGATAGCGTCTACTCAGGATATTCACATAGTGAGCGAGATATCCAAAAGGGTTGTCGTCCTGGGAGAAGATAAAGGGCTGGTCAGGACAGGCCCTACGGAAGAGATCATGGAGGATACGGCATTCCTGGAACAGCATAACCTCGTTCACGTCCACGCGCATAAGCATAAAGACGTGACCCACGTTCATCCCCACGAACACCCCAGCCACGACCATTCGCATCAGTAGCTGTAAGCTATAAGCTTAAAGCTACTTTGACTTATCGCTTATAGCGTACAACTTATAGCTTTGTTGTATTAAAAGCCCTAAAATAGTATAATAATTATATGTCTGAAAGGCGGTATCGCATAATCTATGAGGATGATTGGCTGATAGTGGTCGATAAGCCTTCGGGTATGCTAGTCATCCCGACACCCAAGAAAGAGACCAACACGCTGACGGACCTTCTGAACAAAGAGCTGGATGAGAGGGGAATAGAAGCCAACGCCTATCCGTGCCACAGGCTTGACAGGGAGACATCGGGGCTGATAGTTTATGCGAAGGGCAAAAAGGCCCAGGCGCTCGTGATGGACGAATTTAAAAAACACGCGGTAAAGAAAACATATATCGCCTTCGTCCAGGGCGCAGTAAAGAAAAATAACGATATTATAAAGAAGAATATATTTAACAGAAACAGGCATCGCAGCGAGGATGCTGTCACTAAATACAGGGTCCTTGAAAGGCGGAAAGATTTCAGCATACTGGAGGCCGAGCCTGTCACCGGCAGGACAAACCAGATACGCATTCATCTTAAAGAAATAGGCCATCCGATATTGGGTGAGAGCGTTTACGTATTCAGGAAAGATTTTAAACTGAAGTTCAAAAGAGTGGCGCTTCACGCGAAGCGCATTGAATTTACGCATCCGGCCACGAAGGCGAAGATCGATCTTTCTTCGGAACTGCCGGCTGACATGGCGAATTTCGTAAGCTGTTAAAAAATTATCGAATTTTTTGGTTTTAAGCTTACAACTTAAAGCTTATAGCTAATTACAAGGAGGCAGCATGAGTGGTATTTTCGGGGTTGTATCAAAGGGCGACTGCATGAAAGACCTTTTTTACGGGACAGATTACCATTCTCATCTCGGCACCGAATACGGCGGAATGGCCGTCCTGGGAGAAAAATTCAGCCGCCAGATACACAACATAAGCCATACGCAGTTCAAATCCAAATTCTACGAAGACTCCAAACACATGCCCGGTAATAAAGGCATCGGTGTCATAAGCGCGCTTGACGAGCAGCCCATCTACCTGAACTCAAAATTAGGCCCTTTCTGCATAGTCATAAACGGCCACATCGAGAATGTCGATGAGCTGGCCGGTAAGCTCCTGAAAAGAGGGATATCGTTCAGCGAGGTCACTAAAGGGCTGGTCAATCAGACCGAGCTGGTAGCGAAACTGATCGTCGAGGGCAGGGACTTTATCGACGGGATAGAGAAGATGTTCGATGCCATAGAAGGCTCGTGCTCGCTTTTATTATTGAATAAGGACGGAATATACGCTGCCAGGGACCGGTTCGGATATACGCCGCTTGTCATAGGATCTAAGCAGGATGCCTGGGCGGTCACCTCCGAGACGGCGGCCTTCCCGAACAACGGATATAAAATAGTCAAAGACATGAAGCCCGGCGAGGTGGTCCTTATAAATGAGAAAGGGATGGCGACGAAGAAAGCCGGCGACGGCGTAAGCCAGATATGCACGTTCCTCTGGATATATACGGGCTTTCCCGCGTCGACCTATGAAGGGGTGAACACCGAGATAGTGAGGGAAAGATCGGGCAGGCTTCTGGCGAAGCACGATAAAGATATAGAAGTAGACGTGGTCTCCGGTGTGCCTGATTCAGGCGTCGGGCACGCGATAGGTTACGCGATGGAGTCAAAGAAGCCATACAGAAGGCCGCTGGTAAAATATACGCCGGGTTACGGCAGAAGCTATACGCCTCCGTCCCAGGAAACGCGCGACCTCATAGCTAAGATGAAACTTGTGCCTGTCAAAGAGGTGATAGAGGGCAACAGGATAGTCGTCTGCGAAGATTCGATAGTGAGGGGCACGCAGCTTAAAAATTTTACGGTCAAAAAATTATGGGAAGCCGGCGCAAAAGAGGTCCATGCCAGGCCGGCCTGTCCGCCGCTCATGTTCCCGTGTATATTCAATCTCTCGACAAGGAGCATTAATGAGTTGGTGGCCCGCAGGGCCATCCGCAGTATCGAAGGGCGGGACGCGGAGGATGTGTCCGAATACATCGACCACAAGACCCCGAAATATAAGAAGATGATAGATTGGATAGCCAAAGACCTGGAAGTCACCACCCTGAGATATCAGACCGTGGATGATATGGTATCGGCAATCGGCCTTCCGAAAGAAAGGCTGTGCCTGTATTGCTGGACAGGGCAATGCCCTAAGGCTCAAGGCTCCTGCTGTTCCGGGAAAGTCCAGGCAGAAAAACAATTATCAAATAAATAAAAGAGGAAAACTAAAATGGCACAAGGCGGCAGCTACTTAAGCCCGGAAGGGTACGAGAAATTACGGAAAGAACTGGAGAACCTGAAGACGGTCAAACGCAAAAAATTATCCAGGGCCATAGGAGAGGCCAGGGCCCACGGCGATATAAGCGAAAACGCCGAATACGACGCGGCCAAAGAGGCGCAGGGCCTGAATGAAAAAAAGATAGCGGAGCTTGAACACAGGCTTGCCACGGCGCAGATAATCGACGAAGAGAAGATGTCGAAGGATGAGGTATTGATAGGCGCGACGGTCAAGCTGAAAGACATCGATTCGGGCGAGGAGCTGGAGTATATGCTCGTCGCGGAAGAAGAAGCCGACTATGCCCAGAATAAGATATCGATTACTTCACCTGTGGGGAGCGGGCTCGCCAACCACAAAAAAGGCGATGTGGTGGAGATAAAGGTGCCGGCAGGCGTGCTGAAATATAAAATATTGGGGATATCAAGATAATGGCCAGCAGCAATATATTGAAAAATGTCGAAGAGTCCTTCAGTATCCCACTTCCGGAAATAAAGCGGATCATGGAAAGATTCCACCGCGAAATGGAAAAAGGGCTTGCCGGAGAGAGAAGCTCCCTTAAAATGATACCTGCCTATGTCGACAGGCCAACCGGTAAAGAGAAGGGCAAATTCATAGCGCTCGACCTTGGCGGCACCAATTTCAGGATACTGGAACTTGAGCTGAAGGGCGGCGGCAGGATGAGCGAGCCGAAGGCCATGAGTTTCGTCCTTTATAAAAAACATATAACAGGCAGGGCGGAGGACTTTTTCGGGTTCATCTCAAATTGTGTAAAGACTTTTTTAAGGAAGAGAAAGATCAGCGCCGGCCAGAAACGCAGCCTGGGTTTTACGTTCTCATTCCCGATAAGGCAGACGGCCATAGCGTCAGGGAGCCTTATAAACTGGACCAAGGGATTCAGCGCTAAGGGAGTAGTGGGCGAGGATGTCGTGCGTCTTTTAAGGATCTCTCTCCTCAGGCACAGGATACATAACATAGAGATCTCGGCTCTGGCCAATGATACAGTAGGCACGCTTGCCGCAAAGAGCTATGAGGATAAGGCGTGCGATACGGGAGTCATACTGGGCACAGGGACTAACGCCTGCTATGTGGAAGAGATGTCGAAGATCAGGAAGTGGCACGGCTTCCGGTCAAAAGACGCTCACATGATAATCAATATCGAATGGGGCAATTTCAATAAATTGAAGCAGAATTCCTACGACAGAGAGCTTGACGAAAGGTCGTATAATCCGGGGCAACAGATACTGGAGAAGATGGTGTCGGGTATGTATTTGGGCGAGGTTGTCAGGCTTGTCCTGGTCGACTTTATAGAGAAGCAGCTTCTTTTTAAAGGCGTTGAATCGCCTATATTGAGAAAGGGGCATAGCTTTAAATCACAAGACGTATCCCTGGTAGAGTCCGATGATTCAAAGGGGCTCAGGAACATAGAATTTTTATTGAATAAACTGAACATCAGCAGGTCTACGCCCGAAGAGCGGATGCTGGTCAAGAAGATTTGCGAAATAGTATCGACAAGGGCGGCGCGCATAAGCGCTACCGCCATAGTGAGCGTTGTCACCAAGATGGACCCTAAGGTATCGCGTCGGCATACGGTGGCGATAGACGGCAGTGTCTATGAAAAACACCCTCATTTCGCGAAGAGGATGCATGATTGCCTGCAGGAGATCCTGGGTAAGAAGGCCTCTCGGATAAAGATGGTCCTCGCCAAAGACGGTTCCGGTAAAGGAGCGGCTGTCATAGCGGCAGTTGCCGCTGCGACGAGCTGACCGTCAGAAGATATTATCCGGATAAGGAAGTCAGCAAAAAAATATCAAAGGAAACGCTTACCTGACATGCGTGAACAATGACCTACCGATACCGATTTGAGAAAAAAGATATTGTAGCTATATTTATCATATTTTTTCTCGGGATCGTCCTCAGATCCGTCTATCTTTCCGAATATCAAAATACCTCCGTATTCCCGCTTGTGCCTTACTCCGACAGCTATTCATATTTTCTGACGGCGAAAGATATCGCCGCGGGGCCTGGCCCGTGGGAACATAAGGCATTTATGACATGGCCGTTATACGCGTATTTTGTGGCGGTGCTTTTTAAAATTTTCGGGTCAAGCCTTTCCATCGTCTACTTTCTGCAGTTTATCTTAGGCGCCGTAAGCGGTGTTTTAATATATCTTATAACAAAAAAGATCTTTAACCGTAAAGCCGCTGTCATAGCAGCCATTTTTTTCCTGCTCCACGGCCTTTTTATATTTTACGAAGGCCTTTTGATGTACACAAGCCTCGCCATATTTTTGAATTCAGCGTTATTCCTCGCCTTGCTTTATATAAAAGACAAGCCTAATGCCGGAACGTTATTTTTGGCCGGCATAGGTTCGGGCATCTGTACGCTGGCACAGCCCAACATCGCCGTCTTCGGCGTATTTGCCGTCATCTGGATGTCGGCAAACGCCAGGACAGGTTTGCGCAAGGCGCTATTCGGCATATCGTGTTTCATATTGGCCCTGGGGATGGTCGTAGGGGCTGTCACCGTAAGGAATTATCTTGCCGAAAAAGATTTTGTACCGATATCCGGGAATACGGGGTTCAATTTCTATATGGGAAATAATCCGCAGGCCACCGGCAGCTTCTTTTGCCCGGCCAATTTCACCCTGAATAAGGACGAGATGAACCGGGATGCGCGGATAATCGCGAAAGTCGAGATGCGCAGGGATCTGAAGACGTCCGAGGTATCGGACTTTTGGTTCAGGAAAGCGTTTGGATATATTAAGAAAGATCCGCTCAGGTATATAGGGCTGTATTTCAAAAAACTTTGCCTTATGTTCAGCCCGGCTGAGCATGGCCATGAAATGGAATATTTGCAGATCGAAGGCAGGGTGCGCATATTCAGGTCTTTATTGATGAATTTAAGCCTGACGCTTCCTCTCGGCATTTTGGGAATGATATTGGGCGTGAGAAAGGCGGAAGACACGACCCTTCTTTATATAATCCTGATCACCATGTCTTTGGGGACCAGCCTGTTTGTGGTAGTCGCAAAATTACGGCTTATGATAGTCCCTTTTCTGATAATTTTTGCTTCATACGCTGTCTTCAGCATGCTGGACAGCCTGCAGAAAAGAAAGTATGCCGCGCTGGCGGCTATGTTAACGGCAGCAGTGGCGCTGTTTGTCTTATTGAACCACGCGGCCTTTCCGGCTGATAGCGGCGCATCCGGCAGGAGAAGCCAGATCGCTGATTACGAGCACCATTTGCTTAACGCATCCGAATATGAAAAGGCTGACAGGTATAAGGATGCCATGAATGAGCTTGACCTGGCCCGCAGGATAATGCCGCAGGCCTATCTCCCGATATTCCGCATGGGCGTTATATTTTTTAACACCAAGGATTTCAAGATGGCCGAAGACATGTTCAGAAGGAGTCTGCAGCTTAATCCGACAGGCGTAGATATTTACTATAACCTGGGGCTATTATATAATAACCGGCACAGATACGCAGAAGCCAGAGATATGCTGGAAAAGTGTATTTATCTGGATAATGAAAGCGCGCCGGCGCATTTTGAACTGGGCCTGGCGTATAAAGGGATGCGGTCTTTCGGTGAGGCTAAGAAAGAATTCGCGGTTGCGCTGGAAAAGATCAATGCCTGGCGCCTGGATGAACGTAAAGTGATCGAAAAAGAACTGCAGGAGTTATCATGGAAATATTGACAGACGCGTTTCTTGATACTATAAAACTGGTGCCGCTATTGGCGGTCATCTATTTTTTAATAGGATTCCTGGAGTACCGGTACGGCGACCGCATGACGCACTACATCGCTCATATAGGGGTCTGGGCGCCTGTTGCCGGCGCGCTCGCGGGATGTATTCCGCAGTGCG
>JAKLDX010000220.1 GCA_022703295.1 Candidatus Omnitrophota bacterium | reverse complement strand
GGGGAGAGAGCTAAGGATTCGACGCTTGCCAGCGATGCCTTCTTCCCTAAGGAAGACGGCATAGAGCAGGCCGCTCAGGGCGGGGTGAAAGCGATAATCCAGCCGGGCGGCTCCATACGCGATGCGGAAGTGATAAAGATGGCGGATAAGTTAGGCATAGCGATGGTATTCACCGGCGTCAGGCACTTTAAGCACTAATAATTAAAATCTCAAATGTCAAAACTAAAAACTATATCTAAAAACTTAAAACTTCAAATTAAAACTTGCGGATTTACACCGCAGTTTTGATTTTTAAGTTTTAAGTTTTGAGTTTATTATATGACCTACCAAGAGGCGCTAAATTACCTCGATTCGTTCATAAACTACGAAAAGCGCTCTGACTACAGCTACAATGCGTCTATCAAACTGGATAGGATGCAGAGGCTGTCCGCGCTCCTGGGAGATCCTCATAGAAATATAAAAAGTGTCCACATAGCGGGGAGCAAGGGCAAGGGCTCGAC
>JAKLDX010000022.1 GCA_022703295.1 Candidatus Omnitrophota bacterium | reverse complement strand
GTAGCCTACCAGTATAAATAAAAATGCCGTCTTAACTATCTGCGGGTTAAGTTTTGACGCTACCTTTACCATGTCCGTCCAATTCAGTGTCCGCGCGCATCCCTGAAAAGCGGCGGCATAATAAAAAAGTATTGTCCCGAAAAGCGCGAGCACGATCCCGACCGAACATATTATTATGTATTTCCATGCGGCCTCGATGGAGGCTTTATCGTTATGAAAACCCACCAGAAAAGCCGAGGCAAGCGTGGTCATCTCGATCGCGACCCATACAAGCCCCATATTATTGAACATGACGACAAGGAACATCGACAGCGCAAAGAGGTTGAACAAAGCGTAGTATGTCTTCATCTTCTTCACCGATATGAGGCCTTCGGACAACTCCCGGTGTATGTACTCGATGGAATACAGCGAGGACGCGACATTAAGTATCGATATCGCGAATATAAAGAAGGCGCTCAGGCCGTCAATATAAAATATCTTTCCTATATGCACCCCTTCCCCGATACAGATAACGTGATATACAACCTTTACGGCGAGGCCGGAGATGACTATGTGGGCAAAAGAGTTAATTGTGCCGAGCCGCTTCGCGTCATCCGTAACGAGCGCGGCAAGGGCCATGGCTACGACAATGCCCAACATGAAGAATATTTCCATGAACTATCCCCTTAATTCCCGCAATTTATTGACATCGATATGCGTAAACACTTTATTGATTTTGTAAACGAACATTCCAAGAATTATGACGCAGACGAATATATCGAAGAATATCGCTATCTCAACAAAGAACGGCATGCCGCCGGACACGGCGCTGGCTATTAAAAACAGGCCGTTCTCCATGACCAGGAGGCCTATTATCTGCGCGATCGCCTTCATCCTGAATACCATTAAAAATAAGCCTATCAATGTGACTGCCAGCGCGATGACGAATGCGGCCTCCTGCATCCTGTCCTGCAGGGGTAAAAGCCTTCCGGTAAAAAGATACGCTAGGTACGCCAAAAACATCGCTATAAAAAGCGACAGTGTCGGGTTCACGATTAGCCCGGCGCCTTCATCCGTTTTTATCTTTTTCACTATCCTGAAAAGAAGATGCGGTATGGTTATGACTTTTATGGCAAACAATAAAACAGCCACGACGCATAGTTCCAGGCTCTTTTCCCTGACGGCAAAAAACACTGTTATGAGAAACAGGAAGAACGATTGCGCCGAAAAGGCGCGTATCAGGGCATTCAGCCTTTTGGATGTCACCATGGAGAACGCCATGAGAAGAACCGCTGAAAGAAATATGCCCATGCTCATAATCCCACCGCCCAGGCCACCATGGCCATTATGGATAAAGCGAATGAAAATGTCATGAAGTCCACTACCCTGAAGAGGCGCATCTTTGCCAGTGACACTTCGAGCGTTCCTATGATCGCGGATATCGCTATTATCTTCAGAGGGTATGTGATAATTCCTCCAAATGGAACGATGACGTTCGCAAGTATCGTAAAAAATAATATCTGTTTCGCGTGGGCGGCGAGTTCTATTATTGCCAGCCGGCGGCCGGAATATTCGAGCGTCATGGCTTCGTGCACCATGGTAAGCTCAAGATGCGTCTCCTGATTGTCGATCGGTATCCTGGAGGTTTCGGCTATCATGGCCATGAAAAAAGCAAAGGCCGCAATCAGGCCGGAGACCCTGACCGCTGGGCACGCCGCAATGCATGCGGGATTCGTAGAGCCTGAATTTGCGCCGACTACAAATAGCGATAAGATCATGACGGGCTCGACCAGGCTTGAGATAAACATCTCTCTTGAAGAACCCATCCCGCCGAAAGCGCTGCCCGCGTCCAGCCCTGCCAGGCTCAGGAAAAATCTGCCCAGCGAGAGCATGAATACGACAAGCAGGATATCGCCTGTGTAATTAAGGAAGCTCGCCTGTCCCATAAAAGACAACGGCAGAAAGGCCACAAGCACGGAAGCAAGTACAACATAAGGCGCTGCGGCAAATATCCAGGATGTGTTTTCCGAGATGACCTCGTCTTTTCTGAATAGTTTCGCCAGATTATAATACGGCTGGAAGACGGAGGCGCCCTTCCTCATCCTGAGATTATTTTTTATCTTTCTGATAAGCCCGCTTACCAGAGGGGCCAATATGACGGCTGCCGCGATCTGTAGTAATACAATCAAAGTGTTCATGCTATCCCCTAAAATTTGTTCATAAATATTATGAGCGCAAGTATCGTTATAAAAATATAGGCTATGTAAAGATGTATGCTGCCCGGCTGCATCTTCTTCAGGGCAGTCGCCGTTCTCAATATCAATTTCACTACCGGCTCATATATGTAGATCTTAAATACGGAAGTCGTGTGCGTTTCATATTTAAAAGATTTTATGTGATAAAATGACTCCCGTATCTTTTCTGTTTTGCGGTACGGTAAAAGAAAGAAGTCAAACGCGATCCTGAAAGGCTTTGAAAATGCCGTCGCCGTATATTCGGTCCTTGAGTCCAGTTTATAATAACCGCAGTCCCACGTCCTGCCTGTCCGTCGTTTTGCCTTTCCCAAAATCAGATAAAGGGCCAGGATGGTCACGCCCATGAATAAAAATAGTGCGAGCGCAATTATGGGGGTGGACAGGTATATGCCGCCGGCCTGTTTCGGGCATAGGACAAAATTATTCAGGGTAAAATTCATGGCTTTCGCGTCTATGGCAAAGACGTCCGCCGATACCCTTGTAAGTAATTTAATTATTACGGATGAGCCCAGCCCGAAGACCACCGTAAGGATAGATAAAAACACCATGGCGAACTTCATTGAAAAAGGCACCTCTTTGGCGTCGGCAGCATATTTAGAGCGCGGCATGGCCAGGAACGTTATGCCGAATGCCTTCACGAAACACGCGGCGGCAAGGCCGCCTGTCAATGCCAGGATAGCGGCAAGGATACCCATGAATATTTTGATGCCTACGGGAGAGCTCAACATGCCTAAAAAGAAGGCCTGAAGAGTCAGCCACTCGCTTACAAATCCGTTCAGCGGGGGAAGCGCCGAAATGGCCATGGACCCTATAAGAAAAGCGCCTGCCGTCCACGGCATCGTCTTGATAAGCCCTCCGAACTTTTCTATGTCGCGCTTACCGGTAGCCTTATATACACTGCCCGCGCACAGGAACAAAAGCCCCTTAAAGATCGCGTGATTTACAAGATGGTACAGGCCTGCCACCATGGCAAATACGGCTAAAACCGGCAAATTAAGCTTTACGAATAACATCGACGCCCCGACGCCAAGCAGGATAATGCCTATATTTTCTACGCTGTGGTAGGCAAGGAGCTTTTTTATATCATGTTCCATGAGGGCGTATATAACGCCGACCAGGCATGAGATCGCGGCTATTACCAGGATAACTGATCCCCACCATGCCGAATTTATCCCTAAAATCATTATCGCGAACCTTATTATCCCGTATATGGCGGTCTTTATCATCACTCCGGACATGAGGCTCGAGATGTGGCTCGGCGCCTGGGGATGCGCGTAAGGAAGCCATATGTGCAGCGGCACTATTCCGGCCTTTGTGCCGAACCCTATCAATAATAATATAAAGGTAAGGTCCTTTATGCGGGGAGGCATCAGGGCGCAGGCCTGTTTTAATGCGGCGAAGTCAAAAGATAGCGCGTATTTATACATTACGAGGATGGCGCCGATTATGAAGGCGGTGCCGATATGGGTCATCACTATATATATTATCCCGGCCTGGACGG
Source organism: Candidatus Omnitrophota bacterium (assembly GCA_022703295.1). GTDB lineage: Bacteria > Omnitrophota > Gorgyraeia > 2-01-FULL-45-10 > 2-01-FULL-45-10 > JAKLDX01. Next base: position 8,067 of record JAKLDX010000022.1, on the reverse strand, counting down.
ACTTTTCGTGCTCAGAGTCGAATATCACCAGGAAATAAGATACAAGCGACATGAGCTCCCAGACGATTATAAAGCAAAACGCGTTATTCGCTGTCACCACAAGCATCATCGAAAATACGAACGCTGAAAGGCCGATCCATCCCAGGATTATCTTCTTCGCGGAATAGTGGCCTTTTAAGTAACTTGTGGAGTATATCGCCGACGGCAGGCATACCAATGCTATCACAGCGAGAAAAAACACTGACAGCGGGTCAAGGGAAAATGATCTGATAATGTTAAAGTATAACATTTACCTGTTCGCGGTTTTGCTAGGTGATATGAGGGCTCTTGTATTGTGGGCCTGACAGGGGTGAGGTATTCATGGCCTGACAGGTGGGTCTCTCTATCTTAGCTACGCCTCCTCAAAGTTGTTATTTATTATAGTACAAAACGAACCTTCTGTCAAATCCCGCGGGAATTCATCGGTCTTTTTGATCCGCTCTTCTTTTTAAAATTTTTCGCGTCTTGCCGAAATGTGATGTGGCGACGTGGTGAGGGAGACGCGTTAAAATTTTATCTTTCTTTTCCCTTGAATAAAACTACCTTATAAAATATAATCTAATAACCTAAAAAGAGGAGCAACGTATGCTAAAATTTTTCAGGAATAAGAATGTTGCAAAGATGGTATTGTGGGGACTGCTTATCCTTATATTGCCTGCTTTCGTTCTGTGGGGAACCGGCAGCATCGGACGTTCAAAAGATAAAGGCCCGACCTATGTAGGCCTCATAAACGGCAAGAAGGTGTCGTTCGACGATTACGCGCAAAGCATATCGTCCGTGAGATGCCAGATCATATTAAGCTTCTTCAGCCGGCAGGATATGCTGGAATCCTTGTTGCGGAATAAAGCCCTGATGGGGAGGGCCGCCTGGGACAGACTGATACTGCTCGGCGAAGTAAAGAAGAATAAGATAAAGGTCTCGGACGCCGAGGTCGTAAGTTTCATACGCTCGCATCCCATATTTTTAAGGAACGGCCAGTTTGACGGCAGGCTGTACGGTTACATATTGAGCTATAACTTTAACCTAGACCCCAGGGGATTCGAGGAGACTGTGCGGGAGAACCTGGCGATCAAAAAACTCAATGATTCCATGATAAAGGACGTTAAGGTCACGGACGAGGAAGTGTCGGACAGCTACAGGAAAGAGAACGCCCCTGACCAGACACAAAAAATAGACGAGGAAAAATTCAAGAAAGAAAAGGACGAATATTCCAAAAAGGTCCTGGATAAAAAGAAAGAAGCCCTCCTGGATAACTGGCTGAAAAAACTGGAGTCGGGGACTACTCCGAAGATAGATCTGAGTGATTACGAAAAGTATTATAAATAGCTAGACATTACCTAAGTACACGTATTTCAGCTTCTCTCTGGCTATTGTCTCGGCCTTCTTCATCGTATCGATCGGCGTCGGCGGAAGGCTCATATTGTAGCAGGGAAAATACCTGGAAAAGTGAAGCGGCACGACCGGCCCGAGGTTCGTGTAAATCCAATTGACCATCCTCTCTATAGTGTCCGTAGAGTCATTCAGCGTAGGGATTATCAGGTTCGTAAGCTCAACGTGGCATTTTTCCGCGCTCTTCTTTATCACCTCCAGCACGGGCTTTAAACTGCCGTGGCAAATCTTCGTATAGAAATCCTCGTCAAAAGACTTAAGGTCTATGTTCATGGCATCGATATACGGGAGCATTTTTTCGAGCGGCGGTATATTTACGTACCCGTTAGTAACGAGGACATTCTTAAGCCCGCTTTTTCTGGCGAACTTTGCCGTATCCATAACGAATTCATACCAGATGAACGGCTCGTTATAGGTATAGGCTATGCCGAAGGACTTGAGCTCTTTGGCCTTGTTGACGGCTTCTTCCGAAGTTATGTCCTGGGTGGGGGCATCCAGCTCCTGGGATATGTGCCAATTCTGGCAAAAGCTGCAATGGAAATTGCACCCTTTTGTGCCCAGCGAAAATATATGCTCGCCCGTATGAAAGTGGTAAAGCGGCTTTTTCTCTATCGGGTCAAGGGCCATGCCCGTTGTCTTGCCGTATACTTCGGTGTACAGGATGCCTTCCTTGTTTACCCTGACCCCGCACGCGCCCTTCTTCCCGTCGGCGATAATGCAATTATACGGGCATAGCCGGCATCTTACGATATTCCTGTCAAGCTTCTCGTAATATATGGCTTCTTTCATTTCAGGAACCTCTTTATCTCTTTTACGAACTGGTTTATGTCCTTGAACTGCCTGTAAACGGACGCGAATCTAACGTAGGCGATCTCGTCGAGCTCGTGAAGACTGTTCATGACAAGCTCGCCTATATCTTTGGACTTAACTTCCTGCTCATTCTTACGCTCCAACTTCCTCTCTATATCGTCGACCAGCCTTTCAAGGCGATCGACGCTCACGGGGCGCTTCTCGCAGGCCTTCATAAGCCCGCTCATAAGTTTCTGCCTGTCGAAATGCTCGCGCCTGCTGTCCTTTTTTATTACCATGAGCGGCACCCTCTCCACATATTCGTAAGTGGTGAAGCGCCTCCTGCATTTGAGGCATTCGCGGCGGCGCCTGACGCTTGCGCCGTTCTTGGATATCCTCGAATCTATAACGCTGTCTCTCTGACTACCGCAAAAAGGGCATCTCATAAATTTAGCCGTAAGTTGTAAGTTTTAAGCTGTAAGCTTTGTTATGTCCTGCTCCGTAAAACGCCGGATAGCTTTTTTTATATTAGCGAAATCTTTCTTGTCGAGCCATTCTTTCTTGAATACACTGGCGCCGAAGGCAACAGCGCCGGCGCCGTTTTTAAAATAGTCTTTCATATTTTCGGGCGTGACGCCCCCGCACGCGAGAAGTTCGATATCACGAAACGGCCCCCTGATCTCTTTGAAATACGACGGCCCGAAAACGCCTGACGGAAAGACTTTCACCATCGAAGCACCCGCAATATGGGCATCATATATCTCCAGCGGGGTAAGCGCTCCGGGAAAAGAAGGTATCTTCCTGTCAACACAATATGCCGCGACATCCTTGACTAGCACCGGCATTACTATGAATGTCGCGCCTGCGTCCAAGGCCGTCTTCAGGTCTTCCATGTTAAGTACTGTCCCGGCCCCGATCGCGATTCGGCCGGCGGAAATTTTTTTCGCCTTCTTTATGATGAGGGCAGCCCCGGGGGTATTCATCGTAATCTCGAGGGTCTCAAGGCCCGCTTCCAGCACAGCCTCCGTAAGAGGCTCGGCCAGATCCGGCTCCGCGCCTCTTAATATACCAAGTATCGGTTTACGTCTGAATTTAGATAGATCCATCTTTAGTCGAGATCGTCTCCGACCAGGCTTTCGTAAAATTCGCGGTAGTTTTCTTTCTTATCGCTCTTGCGAAGCGCCATGGCAGCTTTGGGATGTTCGTCCAGGATGCCGGTTATGGCGTACGGAATGATATATCCCCACTCGATCTTCTCGCGCAAAGGAACGAATTCTTTCGATATGAGGTCAAGGATCGGGCGTATGTCGAATTTCGGGTTCTTCAGGAACCCTATGAGAAGTTCGAGCGGGCAGTTTCCGGCTGCCCTGCCAAGGCCGTAAACCGTGCCGTCGACGTAATTGGCGTCGTGTATTATAGCTTCTATCGTGTTGCCGAATGCCAGCTGCTGGTTATTGTGGGCGTGCATCCCTATCTCTTTGGTCTTCAAAATGCTCCTGAATTTCTTTACCAGGAACTCCACCGTCTCCTGGTAAAGCGCGCCGAAACTGTCCACTATATATATGACGTTCGCCTTGCATTCCTCATCCAGCTGGTGCAGCGCCTCGGTCAGTTCGTTATCGAGCGCCCGCGATATCGCCATTATATTCACCGTCGTCTCATAGCCTTTGTCGGCGAAATGATTTACGAGGAATATCGCCTTATCTATGTCCTTTACGTACGACGCGACCCTTATCATGTCGACGGGCGAGTCTTTTTTCGGCTTGACGTCGTCGATATCAACGCGGTCAACGTCGACCATTATGGATATCTTCGTGTTCGACTCTATGCCCTCTATGACTTTCTCTATAACATCGTCATCGCAAAATTTCCATTTTCCGAATTCCTTCGGGGAGAACAATTTCTTTGAATTTTTATAGCCTATCTCCATATAATCGACGCCGGCTTCCGACAGGGCTTTATAAACAGCGCGCACGAACCTCTCGTCGAAATCATGGCCGTTGATAAGGCCTCCGTCCCTTATGGTGCAGTCGAATACTTTTATCTTTTCTCTGAACATCTGTCCTCCTTGTTATACTATTAGCAATTAGACAATTCGATTCACAATAGCCTCGTTTGCGATTCGACTCATATTAGCTTCGGCTGCGATTGTGTACACCTAATCGCCCAATCGCTAAAGTCCCCTTAACTGCCGAATCGCCTAATCGCCAAGCTTATCCCCGGGTTTATCTACAAACGTCTCCTTCAATTTCAATACCATATTGTGCTGATAGCGAAGCTGCCAGTATTCTTCGGAAGTTCTATCCGTGAATTTTTCCGCCTTGCTGTAATAATATTCCGCCGCATCCAGGTCGTTCATATTCAGGTATGCGGTGGCTATGTTTGCCATGGCCTTCCAATAACGGGATTCCATCGTAAGGCATTTCCTGGCATATTTTATAGCCATGAGATAACAGCTTTTGTCGTCCGAGGAAGAGTACGGTTTAAAACCTTTTGCCAGGTAGCAGGAGCTCAGATCAAAAAATACGACTGCCTTAAGATGTCTGTCCTCTGTCCTCGAAAGGGCTTTTTGGAAAGTGCGGATGGCCTTATCGAACCTGCCGGAATCATAATAGGATCCGCCCAGGCTTATCGTCTCTTTGGCAATTACGTAGTTGATGCCTTCCGCGGGGGGCGCGTAGCTTTCGGCTACCGGATTTTCTTCAAGGCCGTCTATATCGCTCCTGGCCAGGCTGATATTGGAACCTCCGACATCCACTATTACCCTGTCTTCGGTCTCCCCGACGATAGGAAAGTCTATCTTTCTGCCGTCTTTAAGGCGTATTACATCGGCTTCGGAATAAGAAAGAAAAGAGAGGAGGAAGAGCAGGGATAATAATAAATTTTTTCGCAATTTATTCCATCCTTCTTACCTTGACTTTAGCCTCACGCAGGAAATCTTTCGACATCCTGTCCGGATAATCGCCTTTTATGACTATTTCTTTTATGCCGGCGTTTATTATCATCTTAGCGCATATTATGCACGGCTGGGTGGTCGAATAGATGGTCGAATCCTTAAGGCTCGTGCCGTGGAGGGCAGCCTGCAGAAAAGCGTTCTGCTCCGCGTGCAAACCCCTGCATAGCTCATGCCTTTCGCCGGAAGGGATCTTAAGTTTCTCGCGGATACAGCCCGTCTCACTGCAATGGGCGATCTCGCGCGGGGCGCCGTTATAACCTGTGGCCAGTATCCTCTTATCTTTCACTATTATAGCGCCGACATTCCTGCGCAGGCACGTTGACCTCTTGGATACAAGCTCTGCTATGCCGATAAAATATTCATCCCAGCTCGGACGTTTCTTATCGAAATGCTTTTTCACTCTTTTTCAAGCCTCCTTATAAGCTTTTTATATAAAGGGAACTTTTTTACCAATTTCCTGACCTCGCCCCTTATGCAAGTTATGTTCTTCTCGTTCTCCGGGTCAGATAAAACCTTATCGATAAGCCCGGCTATGAGACGCATCTCGGCCTCTTTCATGCCGCGGGTCGTGACCGCGGGAGTGCCTATACGGATGCCGCTTGCGACGGCCGGCGGCTGCGGATCGAACGGTATCAGGTTCTTGTTGACCGTGATCCCGGCCCTGTCAAGCACGGTGGCGGCGCCTTTCCCGGTAATTCCTTTTTTCGAGAGGTCCACGAGAAATAGGTGCGTATCGGTGCCTCCGGCGACTATCCTGTATCCAAGCTTTGTCATCTCGTTCGAAAATGCCTTTGCGTTCTTCACTATCTGTTTCTGGTAATTCTTGAATTCCTTGCTCATGGCCTCTTTGAAACATACGGCCTTCGCGGCTATTATATGCTCGAGCGGCCCGCCCTGGGCTCCGGGAAAGACTTCCGTATCTATCTTCTTCGCGAACTCTTCCTTGCACATTATGAATCCGCCCCTCGGCCCCCTGAGGGTCTTGTGGGTAGTCGAGGTAACGAAATGCGCGTAAGGCACGGGGCTTTCATGCACGCCGGATGCGACGAGCCCGGCGATATGGGCGATATCGACAAACAGATACGCGCCGACCGAGTCCGCGATCTGCCTGAATTTCTTAAAATCGATCGTCCGCGAATAGGCGGAGGCTCCGGCCACTATCATCCTGGGTTTATGCTTTTTCGCCAGGGCCGCTATTTCCTCGTAGTCAAGCATCTCGGTTTTGCGGTTCACGCCGTATGAGACCATTTTATATAACTTGCCGGAGAAATTATGGGGGTTGCCGTGAGAAAGATGCCCGCCGCAGGACAGGTCCATCGCGAGCACCGTATCGCCGGGGTTAAGCATGGCGAAATATATGACCATGTTAGCCGGGGTACCGGCATGCGGCTGCACATTCACGTGTTCCGCGCCGAAAAGTTTCCTGGCCCTTTCTATGGCTATCTTTTCAACTATGTCGACATTATGGCAGCCGTTATACCACCTCAGGCCCGGATAGCCTTCCGCGTATTTGTTGGTAAGTACGGACCCCTGGGCCTCCAGGACCTCTTCGCTCACGAAATTTTCACTGGCTATAAGCTCAAGGTTCTGGTCTTCCCTTTTCGCCTCGGCCAGTATGGCGTCATAAATCTCTCTGTCTTTTTTCTTCAGGTCACCCATGTCATCGTTCCTTCAGTTTTGTCTCTATGTCTTTTATCTGTTTAACGCGCCGTGCGTGACGCTCTCCCGCATGTTCGGTATTCAACCAAACTTTCAATATCTCTTTAGCCTTTTTGAAATCCGTGTAACTGGCCGCCAATACTACGATATTGCAGTCATTGTGCTCTCTGGACGACTTTGCCATTCCCGTATCGTAGCAAGCCGCCGCCCTTACGCCGTGCAACTTATTCGCTATGATGGCCATGCCCACGCCTGTCTTGCATATCAATATTCCCTTTGCGGCCTTACCGTCGGCAACCGCCTTCGCGACCTCAAACCCTATCAAAGGATAATCGCAGGACTCTTTGGAGTGCGTCCCGAAATCTTCTACGGCGTATTTTTCCTCTTTAAGGAACGCCGCTATTTTATCCTTCAGCTCATACCCGCCATGGTCACTGCCTATAGCTATTTTCATCATAACAGATTAACGATCCTTTCTATTTCGTTCTTTATGGTAACAAGCGCATGCCTGTAATCCTCTATCGGCTTTCCTATAGGGTCTTTTACTCCGAGCCTGAGCGGATTCTGTTCGGCTGCGTTGCCGAATTCTTTTAAAAGAAAAGTCTTGCCGGACGCTTCCGGGACCCTGTTCAATACCTCATTCTTATGGAAGCTTTCCATTACAAGTATGAGATCGGCTTTCCTTATCATTTCCGCCGTCAGGTATCTGGATTTATACTCGGAGACATCCACCCCTTCTTTTTTCATCACTTCTATGGTCTCGCTGGTGGGGGCCATCCCGCCCACAGGCATGATACCGGCAGAATGGACCTCAATATTATCCTTGCCGGCGTCTTTTAAATATTTCCTTAACAGGCCTTCGGCCATTATGGAGCGGCAACTATTCCCGGTGCATACAAAAAGTACGGATTTTATCTTGTTCATTAACTTATTGCCCTTAATATCTTTTTTGCGCCTATGGCGCCTTCCCTCAGTACTTTCGGATACTTTGCGGTCATATCAACTACCGCGGACTCAATGCCGATATCCGTGTGACCGGCATCTATCACCATATCTATCTTGCCGGCAAGTTCTTTCAATACTTCCCTGGCCGTTTTCGGAGCAGCCTTGCCGCTTATATTCGCGCTGGGCGCTACTACCGGAACGCCTGCTTCCTTGGCTTTGCGCAGGCGGTTGATCATTTCCCGGCGATTCATCATGCAAGCGCCGCAATGAAAAATCAGTTTATATTTTTT
>JAKLDX010000219.1 GCA_022703295.1 Candidatus Omnitrophota bacterium | reverse complement strand
GTGTCTTGGCCTTCATCAGTACCTTCCGCAATGAAGCGTACCGTAGCGCCGTCCACGGGGATTGAGGGGCTGGCCTGTCGTGTCTGCCTTGCCGGTGTAGGCCGACCGGGCAACCCATACGTGGCGGCTCGCCATCCACAGCCCAAGTCGCGACGGCAGAACGCATCGGGACAAAAGGCGAAGGATGGTGGAGCAGAGGAGATTCGAACTCCCGACCCCCACGTTGCGAACGTGGTGCTCTACCAACTGAGCTACTGCCCCAACCGGCTTGAACGTCGCTCCATATAGACTATTTGAGGTGCGGTGTAAAGCGTCGAAGATGTCCGGGCTCCGGAGGTCGACCCATCCGTGCGGTCGAAAAGCGACTTGGGTGAGGGTACCCCGCCGGAAACGCGTCGCACCAGCCGCCCTGACTCCGTGGCCGGTCCTGTTTTCTGCGCGGCGGGGTCGCCGCGGCTCGATCAACCTCCATCGGTTGCCCATCAAGCACCGGTCCACAGC
>JAKLDX010000218.1 GCA_022703295.1 Candidatus Omnitrophota bacterium | reverse complement strand
AAATGCGCTATCATGATTAAATCAGCTCACTTTTTATGGGAATGAACTTCATTCTCGTAGTATTGGGCGACAAATACTGTGTTTCTCCCGGAGCAAAAATTTGACAGTTCTCCGTGCGGTCTTAGGTGACATAACCGAACTAGAAATAGACGCGATCGTCAACGCGGCCAATGCTTCTCTGCTGGGCGGCGGCGGAGTGGACGGCGCGATCCACCGCGCTGCCGGACCAGGTCTGCTGGAAGAATGCCGCAAGCTGGGCGGATGCGCAACAGGCGACGCAAAAATAACCCGCGCTTACAACCTCCGCGCCGGGTTTGTCATCCACACGGTCGGACCGGTGTGGCACGGCGGCAACCGCGGAGAGCCGGCTCTACTGGCTTCATGCTACCGGCGCTCGCTGGAGATCGCCGCGGCGAACCATCTGACCAGCATCGCCTTCCCGGCGATCAGCACTGGTGTTTATGGTTACCCCGTCGACGCTGCCGCTGAGATAGCCGTCAACAC
>JAKLDX010000217.1 GCA_022703295.1 Candidatus Omnitrophota bacterium | reverse complement strand
AGCCCCCAGTCCTGCCATACGCGCACAGTCCGCTAATAGCGGATAAGAAAAATCTTCCCCTGCGCGCTCCGTATACGGAGCGCGCGTGTCGGTTTTATTGCTCCGTCAGGAAAGGGGGTCCTGCGGAACTCGCCTCCAGAGGAGGCTCAGACATCCTCGGACCTTTTTAACCCTTTCCTTCCATCGCAAAAAACCTAAGATTTTTACTGTGCGCGAATGGCAGGACTGGGGTCTATCCCCTTCCCGTATTTTTAGCTTCTCCATACCCCGCCGGGATGGTATCGAGCGGGGTCTTAAAATCGAAATTTTACAAAGAAAATTTTGATTTTACGAAGCCACATTCCACTCTGTGGAATGTGCGTCCCCGCGAGGTACCATCCCGACGGGGTAAGGCGCTATGAAAAATTCACCTCAGTTTCCGAAGCGACTTGGCGCAGGGGCGCTTGAAGACACCGCGTTCGGTGACGATCGCGGTGATCAGTTCGTGGGGCGTCACGTCAAACGCCGGA
>JAKLDX010000216.1 GCA_022703295.1 Candidatus Omnitrophota bacterium | reverse complement strand
CGGGCACACGATCGCGCACATTGCGCAGCCCGTACATTTCCCGCCGGAAAAGTAAACAGCCTTAACCCCCTTGACGCCGAGTTCCGGGGATATCTTGATAAGGGCATTGGGACAATTAGCTACGCAAAGGTAGCATCCTTTGCATCTGTCTTTATTGATTTTTATCTTAGCCATATATAGCTTTTAACGGTTAGCTAATCCTCATATTAGTTCTCTTACAATTACATCGCAAATAGCGTCGGGTGTCAAGTTATACTTTGCTAAAAGCTCGTGCCTGGCTCCATGTTCTATAAATTTATCCGGAATGGCAAAAATACGCGATTTTATGCCTGTCTGCGAGAGCCTATCAAGCTCCTCCAGAACAGCCGAACCGAACCCTCCTTGGGCGGTCCCGTCTTCCAATATCGCTATACGCTTTACGCGCCTTGCTATGTCAGCAAGCATTTTATCGTCGAGGGGTTTTATAAAACGTGCATTGACCACCATGGCGGATACCTTTTTTTTCGCCACA
>JAKLDX010000215.1 GCA_022703295.1 Candidatus Omnitrophota bacterium | reverse complement strand
ATCTTCTTAATGATATTGTGTGAATGTTTTTCAATCGATGTCATGTCTGCCGTCCTTTTTCTGTAAAAAAACAAAACCCCCGCCCGCTTAACCATAAGCTGGCAAAGGTTTCTCGTTACTCTGGTCCAGACCCACCTTAAAACTCGGAACTGCCTGTATTAAATGGCGGGGACGACGGGGGTCGAACCCGCGACCTTCAGATCGACAATCTGACGTTCTAACCAACTGAACTACGTCCCCTAGAAATTTTCTCTGAAAATTTCAGTCCCGAGGCCACCTATGGTAATCTTCTTTGTTTATCATTAAAACAAAGAAGATTATCTAAAGCCGAGGGACAAATATAAATCTCCGAAAATTTTCACTTCGGAAGCGAATAAGCAAATCTGTAAAATTATTTGAATTTTGCAGATTTAAAAGAATGCTTACGAAGAAAAGAGCAAGTATAACGATTAAAATTCAAAATAAATAGCGATTTTGGAGTTATGTCGTTTCTCTCGAGGCACCGCTATTATATA
>JAKLDX010000214.1 GCA_022703295.1 Candidatus Omnitrophota bacterium | reverse complement strand
AGGCAATTCTGAGATCGAGGGCTTAGTCGCATCAGGCGTATTTGAATCTTTAAGCAGTTTCTTCGAAGAAAATCCGTCGGTGGCCAATACTATTGCCGACAAAGCTCTTCTTGCATCTCGCGCCCGCGAAGCAGCCAGAAAAGCCAGGGAATTAACGCGCAGAAAAGGTGCTTTGGAAAGCGGCGGGCTTCCCGGTAAGCTAGCTGACTGCTCGGAAACAGACCCGTCATTATGTGAAGTCTACATTGTCGAAGGCGACTCTGCCGGCGGTTCGGCCAAACAAGGCAGGGACAGAAAATTCCAGGCCATCCTTCCTATAAAAGGAAAAATTCTGAACGTAGAGAAGGCAAGATTAGATAAAGTTTTAAGCAATGAAGAAATCCGTACCATTATCACCGCGCTAGGCACAGGAGTAGGCGAAGAGTTTGACCTGGCTAAACTAAGATATAATAAGATGATACTTATGTGCGATGCCGATGTTGACGGCTCCCATATCCGCACGCTTTTATTGACCCTTTTGTA
>JAKLDX010000213.1 GCA_022703295.1 Candidatus Omnitrophota bacterium | reverse complement strand
GACCAAGGTGGTCTTGCCCGCGCCGGGCGCGCTCATGAGGTTGATGACATAGATCCCCTTGCTATCGAAAAGCGCCCGGTTTTCCTGCGCTATGCGGTCATTGGCGTCCAGAACGTTTTTGACGACCTGTATCTTCACGGTAAGCCTCCTTAGCGATATTTATAGTATGCCGCGCAGGAACCTTCGCCCGAGACCATGCAGGGCCCGATGGGATTGACCGGCGTGCACCCCTTGCCGAAGAGCGGGCATTCATCCGGCAGGATGACCCCGCGCAACACATCCCCGCAGGAGCAGCCCTTGACCTCGATCGAACGGATCTGAGGGACATCGAAGCGCCTGAGGGCATCGAACGCCTGGTAGGCATCGGTAAAGACCAGGCCGCTAGCCGGTATGGTTCCGAGCCCGCGCCACTCGGCGTCCCTGGCAATAAAAACCTCCGCAAGCACTGCCCTGGCCTTGGCGTTGCCTTCCGGGGCCACGCCCCGGCCGTACTGGATCGCCACCGCGGGCCGCTTTTCCACAAGCTGCTCCAGGA
>JAKLDX010000212.1 GCA_022703295.1 Candidatus Omnitrophota bacterium | reverse complement strand
AGGAAATTTCCATCATTTTTAATCCCGAGTATGTGATGGATCCGCTGAAAAACATTGATGACGACGAAGTGTTTATTGAGATGAACGACGGACATAGCCCAGCCCTGCTGAAGTGTAATGTGCCGTTTTTATATGTGCTGATGCCGCTCCGGATCAGTTGATAAAAAGGAAATCGGGATTGCTTTTGGGTCTCCGGTTTCGGTATGATGCCGCTCCTTTTTAAGAGATAAAGCGTCTTCGTATTGCCTCATGGTGTAACGGTAGCACAGCAGACTCTGGATCTGCTTGTTTAGGTTCGAATCCTAATGAGGCAACCATTTAAAAAATTTTCGGAACACGCCGGTTCATTCTCGAGTCACTTGCAGAACCCCTGTCGCGAGGCACGCCACCCGGGTAGCCCTGCTCCGGGCGCGTAGGGTTTTGCAAGAGCCTCTGAGGTTAAAAAAAGACATAAAGTAAGCAATAGGGGACATAGACTAGACCCCCCAATCTGATACATTAATCGGAAAACCAAAGCTAGCGTAAACCAAGGACGGCTGTTATGGTTGG
>JAKLDX010000211.1 GCA_022703295.1 Candidatus Omnitrophota bacterium | reverse complement strand
AAGTGGGTGCGCATTTATGTGAGCGAACCCGATCTAGGCAAGATTCAACCGGGTATGGCGGCAAAGGTGAGCACTGACAGCCAGCCTGAGCAGACCATTGCCGGTAAGGTGGGCTATATCGCGTCGGTAGCGGAATTCACGCCGAAGTCCGTGCAGACCACCGAACTGCGTACCAGCCTGGTTTACGAGGTCCGGGTGCTCGTTGATGACCCGGACGATCGGCTGCGTCTCGGGCAACCAGCGACCGTGGCGCTGGGCAAGGATGCGGCAAAATGAATGGGGTTGACGCCACCGCCAGCGTCACTGTTGTCGCCGAGGGCGTGCGCAAAACCTTCGCTGCGCCCGGCGGCGGTGTCCTGCATGCGGTTAACGAGATTTCGCTCAGCGCACGTACTGGCGAGCTGACCGCGCTGGTCGGTCCCGACGGCGCCGGCAAGACCACGCTCCTGCGCATGATGGCCGGCCTGTTGAAGCCGGATGCCGGGCATTTGCAAGTGCTTGGCGTAGACGTGGCGAAAGATCCGCAGGCGGTGCAGGATCGCATCAGCTACAT
>JAKLDX010000210.1 GCA_022703295.1 Candidatus Omnitrophota bacterium | reverse complement strand
GGGATCTTCCTGATCCTGCAGGGGCTGGTAAAGAAGATGCTCATCTCTGATCTCATCTCCACCGGGTTCATTGACCGCGTCTTTGACACCCCTGCAATCTATTCGGGGTTTGAAAACCTGACAGCCGTATACGGGTATGGTTTACAGATCTACTGCGACTTCTCAGGTTACACTGACATTGCCATCGGGGTTGCGCTGCTGATGGGCTTCCGTCTTCCGCTCAACTTTAACTCGCCTTATAAGGCGGTAAATATCAGTGATTTCTGGAAAAGATGGCACATAAGCCTATCGCGATGGCTCAAGGACTATCTGTATATCCCCCTTGGAGGCAACAGGAAGGGTGCCCTGCGGACCGGTTTCAACCTGATGGTGACAATGCTTCTCGGCGGTCTTTGGCACGGTGCCGCAACCCGGTTTGTGGTCTGGGGAGGACTTCACGGAACGGCTCTCATAGCTGAGAAAATCTGGCATTACCTGTTTCGGGGAGTCACCGGGCGAAGGCGCATTGCCAGCATCGCCGGCATTCTTCTTACATTCAATTTCGTCAGTTTTGCCTGGATCTTTTTCAGGG
>JAKLDX010000021.1 GCA_022703295.1 Candidatus Omnitrophota bacterium | reverse complement strand
ATACTACACATTATACTTTTAGTCAATTTCGCTAGAGGGAAGCGCTCAGCGAACGGGCGTATTTTTTGATCTCCTGTAATTTGCCGTATTGCTCCGGCCGGTAAAGGGGGAAGGCGCTGTTATTGTGAAGAAGCGGGTCTGCATCTTCAGGAAGAGAGGATTTTTTATAATCCGGCGTGCCCGGTATAGGCGAATATTCTTCCAGGAATATCCTTGCCCCCGCGGATGCGGCAAAGTCGTATATCCAGGGGTTTATCAGTAAGGCGCGCATCGAAAGCCGTATGTTATTTATCCGGTATGAGATAACTTATTGCGGTACCAGTCTATAGTTTTCTTCAGTCCTTCATGAAAATCTGTTTTTGCGGTAAATCCGAATTCTTTTTTTGCCAGTGAAACATCGAGACATCTTCTCGGCTGGCCGTCGGGCTTGGACTTGTCCCATAGAATTTTGCCGTCAAAGCCGGTCAGTTTCGCGATCAAGGAAACCAGATCCTTTATAGAGATCTCAAAACCCGCGCCTATATTAACAGGCTCCGATTTATTATATTTTTCCGCGGCTAAAAGGATCGCCTCAGCCGCATCCTCGACGTGAAGAAATTCCCTCGTCACCTTGCCGGTTCCCCAGACGGTTATCTCGTTTTTATCTTCTTTTTTGGCGTCAAGGCACTTTTTTATAAGAGCCGGTATGACATGGGACGTTTCGGGATTGAAGTTATCTCCGGGGCCGTAAAGGTTAACAGGGAGGAGGAATATAGAGTTGAAACCGTATTGTTTCCTGTAGCTCTGCGACTGGACCAGCAGCATCTTCTTTGCCAGGCCGTAAGGCGCGTTTGTTTCCTCCGGGTATCCGTTCCACAAGTTTTCTTCTCTGAACGGCACGGGCGTGTTTTTCGGATAACAGCATATGGTCCCAAGCGCGACAAATTTTTCGATTCTAAGCCGCCTGGCTTCTTCCATCATCTGGGTCCCCATAACCAGGTTATCGTAGAAGAATTCCCCCGGCTTGGTCATATTTGCCCCTATGCCGCCGACTTTGGCAGCCAGGTGTATGACTATATCCGCTCCGGCATCCTGATAGGCTTTTTTTATAGATTCTATCTTAGTGAGGTCGTATTGAGGGTATTCCGGAATGAAAACATTCGCGCACCCGCGCGATTTCAGCTTTTTCGTTACATAGGAACCCAGAAAACCGGCTCCACCGGTAAGAAGGATCTTCTTGGTTTCAAAAAATCCCATTAGTCCTTTTGCCACCATCTGTTGGGAAATTTTTCTTTTATTATTCTGTCACCTTCACCTACAGGCTTCAGTCCGGCTGCGCGCATGTCGGCATCGACCATTATTTTGGTTAATTCTTTAAAGGCGATCTTTGGCTGCCATCCCAGTTCTTTCTTTGCTTTGCCGGTGTCGGCTATAAGGGCCTCGACTTCCGTGGGTCTGAAATACCGCTTATCTATCTCCAGGTATTTTTTAGGGTTAAGGCCGGCATATTCGAACGCCAGATTTACGAATTCTTCCACAGAATGCGCCTCGCCGGTCCCTATTACATAATCATTCGGTTCTTTTTGTTGCAGTATATTCCACATCGCCTCAACATACTCAGGGGCGTATCCCCAATCTCTTTTTGCGCTTAGATTGCCCAGGTACAACTTATTCTGTTTGCCGGATATTATATTTGCTATGGCCCTGGTCACTTTTCGTGTTACGAATGTTTCCCCGCGCCTGGGAGATTCATGGTTGAACAAAATACCGTTGGAGGCGAATATACCGTATCCGTCTCTGTATCCTACGGTGATCCAGTAGGCATAAAGCTTGGATGCGGCATATGGGCTTCTTGGCCTGAAAGGGGTGTTTTCATTCTGCGGGCCAGGGGAATTGCCGAATAGCTCGCTGCTCGAGGCTTGATAGAAACGTATATTCCTGCCGCTTACCCTTATATTATCCAGTATTCTTGTTGCTCCGAGGCCGGTTATGTTTCCCGTGTATTCCGCGGTGTCAAAGCTTACCCTTACATGTGTTTGCGCACCCAAATGGTATATTTCGCCAGGATGGATATTGTGTACTATATTTGAGATCTGGTCCGAATCGGACAAATCGCCATAGTGCAGAAAAAGACGTGCCCCCGCAGCGTGGGGGTCCATATATATGTGGTTTATTCTCTGGGTATTGAAATTGCTCGCGATCCTTATTATGCCGTGAACTTCATATTCTCGGGATAGAAGAAATTCCGCCAGGTAAGAGCCGTCCTGTCCGGTTATTCCGGTTATTAATGCCTTCTTCATTTTTTCTCCTGTGATTTTTTTTCTTTTTTTATTATCTTGAGGAATATGCCTACGATATCGGGATCATACTGTGTGCCTGCGCCTTTTTCTATCAGTTTGATAGCTTCATCTTTTGAGTAGGCTTTCCTGTAAGGGCGGTTCGAAACAAGTGATTTATATACATCTGTAATTGCTATTATCCTTGCGCCTATTGGTATCTCCTCGCCTTTAAGGCCGTTAGGGTATCCTTTGCCGTCCCATCTCTCATGGTGGTGGAGGAGCAGCGGAACTATGTCATGCAGGAACTTAACAGGCTTTATTATATCCGCGCCTATCTTGGGGTGGTTTTTTATCGTAGCGTACTCATCTATGGAAAGTTTTGCCTTTTTGCGCAATATCTCTTCGGCTATGCCGGCCTTGCCCAGATCATGCAGCATAGCGGCTTTTCTGACAAGGTCTATATTTTTTTTGGATAGACCCAGCTCATTCGCTATCTCCTCGGAATAAGTCACTATGCTTTCCGAATGCCTTGCGGTATACCGGTCCTTTAATCCTATGGTTTTAGCGAAAGCGAATATGGCCTCCACCACGCACTGATTAGCCCTTTTGGCGAGCCTCTCGACCTTTTTTTTCAGGAACCTCACGTCGGTTACCTTGCCGCTTTCCTCATCGTCAATATACTTGCCCATATTCAGATGCGAATAAACCCTGTTCCCGCCGTATTCTTTGACTCTGCGCAATATCTGATCGGCAAGATAGATGAGGTCCATTCCTTCTACGACGATACCGTCCTCCGGATATGACGCTACTGCCATGCTCACCTTAAGTTTGATTGTGTGTTTCTTGTTCCCGAAATTATTGGAATTTATGTCTTGTAATATTCTCTTGGCCAGCATTGTACCGGTTGCCCTGTCGGTTTTGGGCGCTACGATAATAAATTCTTCCCCGCCGAACCTTATCACGGTATCGTGGCGACGGACCATTTCCCTTATTCTTTTCGCGAGGTGTTTCAGGATTATATCGCCGAACTGATGCCCGTAGGCGTCATTTATGGATTTGAAATAATCTATATCCATCATTATCACGGAGAACGGCACGGCGTGCCTCCTGGAGTAGGAAAGTTCGCGCGCTATCGCGTCTTCCAGGTAACGGCGGTTATAAAGGCCGGTATGAAAATCTTTTAATATAAGTTTTTTCAGCCTTTTGTTTGATTTCGTAAGGGCCTGATTTAAACGGCGTAATTCTCTGTTTTTTTTCAGTATTTTTTTTACAAGCCCCATTTTTTTACCGTTTCTTTTATCCATATGAAAGCTTTTGTCAGTTTGAGAATGCCTGCTTATAATTTGAGACGTTAATCGTGCGGGTATTCGCTGAATTTAACGATACGGTGATAAATATTATCATGATAGCCACAGCCAGGAATAAGGTGATGACCACAACTTTTAATAAGACACGAAACTTGAATCTGGGCACCAATTTATATTTTTGATATACCTTACCGTCTTTCTCTTTTTCTCCGACATAAACTTCTTTATATAGTATATTCCCCAGCCAGCTTTCGCTTTTCATACTTAAATATAAAGTATATCTTCCAAATATTGAAAATGCAAACTAAAACTCGAAGTTAATTAAGCCTGAGGGGTTGGGCGTTCTGGCTTTCTATCCATTTTTCATCTGTTACGAAATGGCAGATGCTCTGCCGGCCGTCAAAAGAGTAGACCGCGTGGATCAGCCCGTTACTGTCCTGCATTAAGGAGGGATATATGTTGGTATTTCCCGGCCGGACTTCTATTTCTTTTATATGCGCCCATGTCCTGCCTTCATCGTACGATAAGGCTATACTGAGATGGGATCGTTCCGATTTTGAATTGTTGAATACCAGCACAACATGCCCGTTTCTCAGCCTGATCATATCTATGGATGAGCCGGGGTTATCTATCGCGGAAAGCCTTTGATTCTTCCAGTTCCTTCCGAGGTTGGTGCTTTCTGCCTGCCAGCAACGGCGAGGAGGCATGCCTGTACGCATAAGAGCAAATAAGCTTGAATCAGAGCGCTGGATCACTGCAGGCTGGGTGCCGATAAAAAATAACATGAATCTGGGCTTGCTCCACGTTAATCCGTCATCCCACGAAGTGATTACCGCGGAAGAAGTGCTCCAGTCCGTGTAGATCGGCAGTATGAGGCGTCCGTCATTAAGTTTTATCGGATGTGTCCTGGACAGGAACCCGGAAGAGATCTCAACGTTACGGGATTTGCCCCATGTGCGGCCGAGGTCTCCGGATACTTTCATCCGCAGCCTGTCTCTTTTCCACTTGCGCCATCTCGTTTCCTCCGCCCAGAACAGTAGCAGCTTTTTGTCCCGGTTCATGTAAAGTACCGGGTTTTTATTGGAATGGCCCGGAGAATAATTGACGATAGAAGGTTTTGTCCATTTATCGGCGCCCGCAGGCTTTCTTGAACCCCAAATGGCCGTAGTGGTGCCGGGGGGGATCACATTATACCAGACGGCGAACAGCCCTCCGTCAGAAAGTTCTACGATACTGGGCGCATGGACCGAGAATGTCGGGTTTGGAGGGAAAATAAGTTCGTTATAAGGCAGTGTGGGATAAGGTGTAATATCAGATTTTTTTTCGTTTTCGGCAAAAACAGATGATGCGAAGAAAGCAGCTAAAAATATTACACCGAAGATCTTTTTATTCATGTGCACCTTATTTTAGGTAATGATTTTAACATTTATACCGGAGAAAAGAAAGAAAAAAATTCCGATTGTTCATTTTGGATTTTCAAAACTATATTTCACGGTATCTTGCCTACGTCAAAAAAAATGATATACTAATTATGAATCTCCTAATATAAATAATGGGCAAGCCAATATGGCCGCACAAAAATATTTAGTGAATTTTGCTACGCTCGGATTTCTCAGAAGCCAGTGGAGGCTTAATAAGTCCGCTAAGAAATTCGGGATCGATAAAACTATATCATATTTCGCATGGAGCATAAAAAACACCTCATTTTATAAAGAAAATAAAAAAATATTAGACCAAAAACGAGGCTCCGGTTTGTGGTTATGGAAACCTTATATAATCTTAGAGACATTGAATAATATAAAACATGGCGACTTTCTGATTTATGCAGACTCAGGGATAGAAGTAATAGCCGATCTTTCGCCCTTATCTGATATCAGTTTTGAAAAAGGGGCCATGTTATTCATCTGCCCAAGTCAGATCAATAAAACATGGACCAGAAGAGATTGTTTTGTGTTGATGGATTGTGATGAAGAAAAATATTGGAGCGGGCAACAGACCAACGGCGCATTTCAGTGTTTTATTAAAAATGACAAGAATATTGACTTTGTCCGCGAATGGCTGCGCTATTGTCAGAACCCCAATGTGCTGGCCGATATCCCGAATATTTGCGGAAAGCCGAATTTTCCGGAGTTCAAAGACCATCGGCACGATCAGTCCGTCCTCTCTCTCTTAGCTATAAAATATCAACAGGAGATTTTTAGAGATCCGTCCCAGTGGGGGAATTATATTAAAATGCAGGAGTTTAGAGTGAAGGGAGAATTCATACAGTGCCCGTATAGTGACGAACCCTATATTAACAGTCCGTATACCACGTTATTCGATCACCACAGGAGGCATGACTGATTTTAAAAAAAATATTCATAAAAATAAAATTCGGTGAAAAATTTTGGGCGCGACGTTATAAGACTGATCGGGACGCCTATTTGGTTGAGCTCGAAAAGCATTCTGAGATCGTAAGGAATTGCAAGATGGGAGTTGTGGAGATAGGGATCCTGAATGGGGATACCACAAAGATCCTGGCCCAGGCCAATCCCGCGATCCCCGTCTACGGGATAGACCCGCTGATACCGGATTCGATGAATCCCGATTTGATCGGTTCGGAAGAAAATATCGCGAAGAATATGCAGGGGCTGAAAAATTTTTATTTTATCAAAGATTTTAGTTATAACGTGATTAAGAATTGGGACAAGGCGTTCGATTACCTGCTCATTGACGGCAGCCACATTTACGAGGATGTCAGGAAAGATTTTGAAGATTGGTTTCCTAAATTGGCCCCGGGCGGGCTGGTTTCATTTCACGACTCTACGATGAACCGCGGCGGAGAGCCTTACTGGGAAGGACCGTCAAAATGCGCCGACGAACTGATATATGATCCGAGGGTAGATCTTGTAGGCTCGGTTGCCCGCTTAACCATTTTCCGGAAAAAACAATAAAACATCCCGCTAGTTTTGCAAAGCCCCGTGCCTTTCGGTGCGGGGTTTTTCATGCCAGGGTTTCTGCGCTGTAGCGGGCGATCAATCCGGTACTTAATGCATGCCTGTAAATCCCGATAAAGAACATATATGACAATAAGATATACCCTACAGCAAGGCAGCCGCCCCACACGAGGTAGGATATGTGCACCCCTTTGCCTGCGACTATTGCCCTGAGGCCTTCAAAAACATATGATGGGGGCAGGAAATGCGAAATGAACTGCATCCAGCCAGGAAGCGTCGCAACTGGGTAGAGCACCCCGGCAAACGGAGAGATCAGCGCGGGTATGGGCCAGATGAACCACTCTGAGGCAGGTCCGAAACGCAATACCAGCGCGCTGCCGAAAATGCCCAGCGCTATGCCGAAAAGGAAGAGCACGATGAGGAATGGTATGATCATAATGCCGTACACTAAAAGTGATAATTTGAAGAATATGGTGGCGATCAATACCATTACGGCGACCCCGACTATGCTTGTAGTTATGCTTGAGAGCACCAGGCCGAGCACATATTCCCTTATCGTCAACGGCGTGGAGAATATATTCAGGAAATTGCGGCTCCACACGTCTTCAAAAAATGCCATCGTCACACCCTGCATTATGCGGATAAAAAAATCCCACAATAGAACGGCCCCGAGAAGGACCGGGACAAAATTGAAAGCCGTTGATGTTATCGCGTTGAGGTATTTTGTAAGGAACCCCCACAGGATCATATCCACGCCTATCCACGCGAAGAGGGGGAATACGCGTGAGAAGCTTCCCCTGATGAGGTAAAGCTGCCGGAGCAGTATCGCGAATGTGCGCTTAAATGACATAGCTAGCTCGCTCCTAACGTCAGTGGCTCGCGCGCTACCGCGATAAAGATCTCCTCGAGGGTCTTTTTACCGTGTTCCGCGGGGAGGGTCTTCGGGTTTCCCTCGAGAAGTATTTTCCCGTGGGACAGGAACAGTACGCGGTCGCATACTTCCTCGACTTCATACATGTTGTGGGAAGTCCACAGTATGCCGGACGTGCTCTGGGTCGCGAACTCCCTTATCCGGACGCGTATTTCCCGCGCCGTGGCCGGGTCTAATGACGCGGTCGGTTCATCGAGCAGCAGGAGGTGAGGGTTATTCAGCATGGCCTTCGCAAGGCTTACGCGCGTCTGTTCGCCGGAAGAAAGCACACCGCACTTTTTATTCTTAAATGGCCCGAGGTCGAACTGCCGGATCAATTTATCGACTTTTTCGGGGATGTTGTCGACTTCGTAAAGCAGGCCGAATATATTCAGATTTTCCAGAATTGTAAGATTGCCCGGCAGGGGAGCATATACGGCGGCGAAATTTGTCCGTGCCATAGCCTCACAGCGGCGCGAAAAAAGGTTGAACCCTTCGATCTCGATCGTCCCGGTATCCGGTTTAAGTACGCCCAATATCATATTTATAGTGGTCGTCTTTCCGGCCCCGTTCGGCCCGAGAAGCCCGACTATCTCGCCTCTTTTTATATCAAAAGATACTCCGTCAACGGCAGTAAGATCGCCGTACGTTTTTCGCAGTGTTTTTACCGAGAGTATATTGTGCATTATATCAATGGACCCGGGCATTATTTCTTTGCCAATTTTATATCTATTATGTTTGTATCGAATTTTTCAACTTCATTTGACCGTTCATACGGATATTGCTCGTTAGCTATATTAACGATATCGCCCTTAAGGCGTATCCTGTATTTTTGCGTCTCCCCGGGCAGGAGGCTTCTGTTTAGCGCGTTCTTGATTACAGCCTTTCTTATGGGATAGTCGTTCTCGTCGTAATATTCGATTTTGAAAGCAAGGTTAGATACCTTCCGGTCACCGTTGTTCTTTAGCGTTACGCAGAGGTATGCTGCCGCCGGGAATTGCTGGTGGTCGATGTCGATCTCCGCATCTATTTCCTCGATATTTTTTATATAATCTTTGTCACCGGCTTCTACGGTGCCGCAGCTCAGAAGAAATATCGCGCAGATAAAAAATATACCGTATATATGCTTTATTGCTTTTGTCATTTGACGTCCCCTGAAAACTGAATTATACTCCTTAGCGGGATACCTATCAACTTTAATATTGCTGCGATATGGCATAATCAAGACGCATATGCTAAAATATATAGTATGGAAAATTTCAAATTCGGTCAGGAGGACAAAATGGGAAAATCAAAAATAGGCTTAAGGCAACTGGTCCTTGTACCTTTTGTTGTAGCCATACTTATCCTTTTGGGCCTTTCCGTTTTCAGTATTTACGTCCGCGATTCTAACGAGCTGGACGCCAGGGCCAAGCGCAGGCTCTTGGGCGCCGAGCAGTTATTCAACGACAAGATAAAGTCGTACGGCACGCTTCCTCTTGCTTTCCTGGAGCTTATCGAAAGAAAGGAAGAATTCCAAAAATCGTGGATAGACAAGGACAGGCAGCTTCTTTTTGATCAGGCACTACCTATATTCAAAGACATTAAATCCAAATACGAAGTAACCCACTTTTATTTTATAGACTCAAACGGGGCCTGTTTCCTGCGTATGCATAAGCCGGACAGGTACAGTGATCCGATAAGCCATTTTGTCCTGAAGGCGGCGCAGAAGAGCGGGGTGTCCGTCCAGGGGTTAGAGGTGGGCCAGCTTGGGACGCTTGCCTTGCGCAAGGTTTATCCCTGGGAAATAAACGGCGAGGTATTCGGATATATAGAACTCGGGGAAGAAGTCGGGCATATCATACCTAAGATGAAAGATATAAACGGCTCGGATTTCATCCTGGCGGTAGAAAAGAGTTGTATTAACCGTGCCCAATGGGAAGAAGGCCTGAAGGCTATGGGTAATCCCGGTGATTGGGACCAGTTTGAACGGTTTGTAGTCGCCTGCGGTACCATGCCGAAAATTCCCAGGGGCATAGAAGCAGGATACAATGCCAATTACGGCGTAAAAACCAAGGGCATCTTCAGATTTTCAGGAGGAGGCCATTTCTACAGAGGAGGGTGCGTACCCCTGGTGGACGCGTCTGGCCGCACGATAGGGAGCATGTTTGTCCTGCTGGATACGACGCAGATGGAAAGGTCATTATGGAAATTATTTATCCTGTTAATTTTGCTTTGTATGGGTATCAGTTCAATATTAATAGCATTTTTTTACTGGTATCTGGGTGGCATAGAGGACAGGATAACCAGGGATGAGAACGAGATAGTAGAGGCGAAGAGATTCACGGAAGAAACGTTAAATACGCTGCCGGACGGTTTTTATGCTTTTGATACTAAAGGGGCATATCTACTGGGAAATAAAACGCTTGTAAGTATTACCGGTTATAACGAAAAAGAATTAAGTACGATGAAGATATCGGATTTCTTTTCCAAAGAGGATGCGATACGCGTTATGAAGGCAGTTGACAAAGTGATGATAGACGGGTCCGCAAAGGTAGAGGCGGATATCCTCACCAAGGACAGAAGGAGTATCCCGTTTGAATTTAACAGTTCGATCCTTAAGGATTCGAAAGGAAACACGCTCGGCATCGCTGGTACGGCAAGGAATATTACCGAGCGCAGAAAAATAGAGACAAGCCTCCAGGGCAAAATACATGATCTGGAAGTATTTAATAAAGTAGCGGTAGAAAGAGAACTGAAGATGGTGGAGCTGAAGAAGCAGATAGAGGAGCTCAGGGCGCAGCTAAATAAAAATATTTAGTGCGCGTATCTTTCGTATTTACGCAATGCTGTATCCAGGGAAGCCTTGGCCCAGTTCAGCGGGACTATGGGCGAGGCCAGATAATGTTTCTGCCCGTCAATGACCACCGTATTTATACTCTCCGGTAATAACCAGGCTTGCGAAGGATTCCCGTCAGCCGTGACAGCGTTGCCAGTGATCTGGCCCAGGGCACGCTTAATATGCACGGCAGCCATGTAGATGTCCTGTTCACGGAGTCCGGGGTCTTTCGTAACTTCCGCGAGATGTAAGTGCGCCATCGCCAGCAAGCTGTCGAAGAACCACTGCGCTTCCGTATCGGGTATAAGGCCGCTCAGCCGTCCCAGAAAGGCGTCTTTGGAGGACGTGTCCGCCGTAAGGCCCGGGCTGTCCTTGCCGGAAGTTTTTATCCAGAAATTTCCGCCTTGGTAGCTGTCATTATTATACCGCAGTATCCCCGCAGGGCGCTTAAGCGTTTCCACTATAAGAAGCGCTTTCCTCATTTCTTCCTCGGTGAGGCCATCGAGCGGAGAAGGCTGTATCAAAAATATGAGCGCGGCATCGGCGCGCCTGAAGTGTATATCCTCGGGCCTGTAATCCGGAGATTCTCCTCCGAGAAATAACTGGTGCTTGACGGTCTCGAGCCCCTTATCTATGAGATGCGTTAAATTACCCTCTGCCCAGGATCCTTTTATCTTTTCATTAAGCATAGAAAAGAACTTTTTCCGGAAAGACGCCGCCGGCTCGCCCGTATTTTTATATAAAAGATCATGCCATGCCTCAAGAGAACGCGTGGCAAGGCCTATGCTCGAGGTATTTTTTCGTGTTATCTCTTCCCACGAACCCGCATCTTCATAATTATAAAAAGATATGCCCTCCAGGAACGAAGGGTATAGCGCCAATACCTTGAACCGGCTTTCGGTAAGATCGTCAGGGGTTAACAATCCTTTTAAGAATGCCTCGCCCAGAGCCGTAAAAAATATGCCATGCGCGTCGATCTGCCTGTGGTTCCAGTGTTGCGGTTTTCCGTCTATCATGACATCATCCAGGGATGATGAGCTGCCGTCAAAACGTATATGGGGCACCGCCATTTCGTCCTGTGCCAGGGCGGGATTCGCTATTATATCGGAGAAACGCCTGACCTGCGTGTCTGTAGCATAATAATCCCAAAGTGCCAGGATGAGGCGCCTTGCGTCATCCTGGCGTCCGGGGTCTTCCAGGAGTGAATAATACACCCACACGTTATCCCTTACCCAGATTGCGTCATAATGTGTCTTGTCTTCCGCTTTTTCCTGGCCGCGCGTCGCCGCCGGGGCAAAGCCCCTTGAACTGAGCTTTATATAAAGGCTATCCTTTAATGCCTGTCGTATCCGGGCCATGGCATTTTTGTCTAGAGGCGCCTTTACCCATTCGGCTACTTTATCGTTGAATACCGTTATGAATTCGCCTTCGTTCGAGAGCACCGTATGGCAGGGTTTCTCAGAAAGAATATATCGTTTTACATTTTCATATCCGGGCAGGCCCTTATTCTCCTGAGCAAGGCCTGTGCAGACTACTAAAAGGAAAAGAAGAAGCAGTTGACTTGCGCGTTTAGTCAGCATCATTGTGTTATCTCGTGAATTTTTTTCATAATTGACGATGAAGC
>JAKLDX010000209.1 GCA_022703295.1 Candidatus Omnitrophota bacterium | reverse complement strand
AAACACGGCTTTTTATATAATATAACATGCACTTCAAATCGCTGGAGCTGGTCGGTTTCAAGTCATTCGCCGAAAAGACTAAGCTCAATTTCGAGCCGGGAGTAACGGCTGTCGTCGGTCCTAACGGCTGCGGTAAGTCCAACGTTGCCGATTCCATCCGCTGGGTCCTCGGAGAGCAGTCCGCAAAAAGTCTTCGTGCGTCAAGCATGCAGGACGTAATATTTAACGGCACCGACACAAAGGAGCCGATCAATTTCGCAGAAGTATCCCTCACATTTTCCAACGAAAAAAGAACGCTTCCCATAGACTACGACGAGGTGACGATAACCCGGAGGGTATTCCGCTCGGGCGAGAGCGAATATCTTCTTAATAAAACCCCCGTGCGACTTAAGGATATATCGGACCTTCTCATGGGTACCGGCATAGGCACCGAAAGCTACTCTATTATCGAGCAGGGAAAGATGGATCTCATACTGAGCTCGAAACCTGAGGACAGACGCTTCGTATTCGAAGAAGCGAGCGGTATCACAAAATATAAGACGAGAAAGAAAGAGGCGATGCGCAAGCTCGA
>JAKLDX010000208.1 GCA_022703295.1 Candidatus Omnitrophota bacterium | reverse complement strand
CACTGAAATGTGCTGCGGCGGAACTTTCGAGGTACAGCCTGAAGCGACTGTTGAAAAATTACGATACCTATAGGCGATCCCAAGAGGCCAAGGAAAACGCTCTATATACGCATGCAGGCGGATTCATTGGCCATCGTAATTTTTCCACAGCAAATTTACATGCCTAATGTAAATTTGCGACAAGCGGAAGGCGACCTCGAAAGTAAACGACGCCATAGTTCCGCTTGGTTCAATGAGCGGAAAATTTACTTACGGCCTATTAAATTCTCGAACTTTTCCTCGTGGCCGATCTCCTCGCCCATTATATGTACGGCGAGTTGGTACGTGTCGTGGTCCTTGCCGAATGTCTTCTTCGCAAGGGCGTTATATACGTCAATGGCACCGGCTTCGGCCTTCGTCACGATCTTAATGATCTCGTCGTAATCGCTTAAGTTTTTCATGACGCCGGGATAGCCGCCGTTCGAGTTCTTCACGAGCAAGGTCGGCACGGATGTCGGCGTTCCGCCCAGTTCGACGATCCTCTCGGCTAGCTCGGTAGCGTGCTCGAGCTCGTCTTTCGCTATATCGAGAAGGAACTCCTGCATAT
>JAKLDX010000207.1 GCA_022703295.1 Candidatus Omnitrophota bacterium | reverse complement strand
ATCGGAACTGGTCCCCTCTCAGGGTCGGCATCTCCGGGGGACACGAATTTCCCAAAGGGAAATTCAGTTTCGTAAAACCCGAGTTTTCTTTGTAAAACTCGGGTTTTAAGACCCCCGTCAATACCGACCCATCGGGGGGCCCCTTTAAGCATGAGGCAAAAGTTTACTCGCTCCACCCTGATAAATTTTCCGCTTGCGCCGTAGGCGGTTACTTTTTGCTCCGCCTGGAGCGACTGTTATAAAATTTTGATACCTTATGGCGATCCAGATCGGACAATGAAACTAGCCTGCTCAACTTCTTAGCTTGTATAGGTTCATTGGCCGATCAAAATTTTATCCACAGTAAATTTGCATGCCTAATGCAAATTTACGGCAAGCGGAAGGACCACCTAAATATTCGGCTATCCTTTAAATAGATTCGAAAAATCCCACTAAATTTTTAGTTGACAAAATGGCCCTTTTATTGTATAAATAGCCATACTTTCTTTTAAGGAGGGAAAGTGGGCTCTATAAACAAGGGACCCGCTTTTTTTATTGCCTATGGAGATATTAGACAGGGTTGGGGAGCTTGTAGCGCCTTATCTGGCTG
>JAKLDX010000206.1 GCA_022703295.1 Candidatus Omnitrophota bacterium | reverse complement strand
AGCCGTCGTCGACCACCAGGACCGTAAGCTCGGTCACCGCGCGTATCTCCTGGAGAAGATGGGGCAGATGGGCGGCGGCGTTGTAGGCCGGAATGACGATCAGGGTTTTCCGCATGGATGTGAAAAAAATAGCCGACTGGGGCCGGTTGCTTCAAGGAGAGGTTCGCCGCGCGGATTTGTTCTTGAACTCGTCCGGACGAACCAGTTATTTTTTTTGGACTTCGGGATGTAGCGCAGCCCGGCTTAGCGCACTTGCTTGGGGTGCAAGGGGTCGAGAGTTCAAATCTCTCCATCCCGATGTTGAAGAGACCTCCGTCAAGGAGGTCTCTTCATTTCCGGATGCCTCCGGGGCGCCTCAACTCATGAGCCGCCGTCATTCAATCAATATCGCTTCCCAGGCCGAAAGTCTCTGCAGCGTAAAAACGACCCGTCCGCCGGTCCGCTTGAATTTCAGGCGACCGGATTCTAGCAGCCCCTCGACCCGTCCGGGTCTGCAGCCGCGGGGCAGTTCGACCTGTATCCGAAGCGGCCCCAAAGGAACGGTCCGATGGGCGGGCCGCTCGCCGGAGGCCCAATTGATCAGATGAAGCAGGCA
>JAKLDX010000205.1 GCA_022703295.1 Candidatus Omnitrophota bacterium | reverse complement strand
CCAGCACCGACGACTGAGCCACCGGTACAACGGGTCGGGCTCGTCAGACCTCGAGGAGACAGCGAGAGGGGCGCCGGCCGGCGCCCCTCTCGCTGTCTCAGCCTGCCAGGGAAGGACATCCTCGGCGATGCGAGCGGCCGACACACGAGGAGGCTCTCATATGGTCGGGTCGGAGGGTTCGTCCACGCAGGTGGACGGATCGAGCGCCCGCAAGCGGAGCCGCACGTTTCCTGCGGATTCGGCAACTTGTGGTAACCTTTGCGGGGACACCGCAGAGAGAAATCCCTGCAAATCGGCACTTTGCCCTCGTAGCTCAGAGGATAGAGCACAGGTTTCCTAAACCTGGTGTCGGAGGTTCGAGTCCTCCCGGGGGCACCAACGTCTTGTAGTGTTGCGGGGGATCCTGCACCAAGCGGGGCATTCGTTCGCCGACGCGGTGCGCCTGAGGCGCTTTCGGAACCCCCCTGACCTCGGCCGTGCTTGCCCTATGCTCTGCGCCGGGCATAACGACTGGCACGCGCCGCCATCTCCCCGCGCCGGCGCAACTCGTTCGACGGAGGCAGGACGGTGGAAGCTCTGGAGGAAGACCAGCGCGCTCTGCTTGTGCGGGTGGCGCGCGATGCCA
>JAKLDX010000204.1 GCA_022703295.1 Candidatus Omnitrophota bacterium | reverse complement strand
TCCTCCGAATCCGGGATTGACCGACATGATCAACAAAAGGTCAATATCCGGAAGGATTTCTTCTATTTGCGAAAGCGGCGTTGCCGGATTTAAAGATACACCCGCCTTTTTCCCCGTTTTTTTGATGAGTTCCACGGTTCGATGAAGGTGATTGGTCGCCTCCGTGTGGACGGTAATGAAATCTGCTCCCGCATCCGCAAAGGATTCTACATACATGTCCGGATTTTTGATCATCAGGTGCACATCAAAAGGCAGCCTGGTGGATTTGCTCAGGGCGCTGATAATGGCCGGCCCCATGGTAATATTCGGGACGAAATGGCCGTCCATGACATCAACGTGAATCCAGTCCGCACCGGCTTTTTCTACCGCGGCAATCTCTTCGCCCAGTTTTGCTCCGTTGGCGGAAAGGATCGAAGGGGCAATCAGTTTCATGAAATTTTCTCCTCTATTTTTAAATAAATATACCAAAGCACTGCAACTGTCAACCGATAGAGGCAATTAGGCGATTAGGCTGTAGGCTATTAGCCTATTAGGTGAAAAGGGATGGGCGCAAAGCGCCTTACAAATTATTCTAACAGCCTAAAAGTCTAACAGTCTACAGCCTACCAGCCTCCTTATCCTTTCTGCTTGACACGGCTTGAGAAAAAC
>JAKLDX010000203.1:287-654 GCA_022703295.1 Candidatus Omnitrophota bacterium | reverse complement strand
ATCGACACTTTAAACGTATTCGGTTTCGAAGACTTTGCCGTGGAGCTTTCCACGCGCCCGGCCAAGTCCATAGGGAATGACGAAGACTGGGAGGCCGCCCAGAGCGCACTGATAAATGCCCTAAAGAAAAAATATCTGAATTTCGAGATCAACGAAGGAGAGGGCGCATTCTACGGGCCTAAGATAGATATAAAATTACGCGATGCCCTGAGGAGAGAATGGCAATGCGCTACCATACAATGCGATTTTGCGCTCCCCGAGAGGTTCAACCTTACATATGTAGGCCCCGACGGTAAAGAGTACAGGCCTATCATGCTTCATAGAGTTATATTGGGTTCTGTCGAGCGCTTTACCGGCGCCCTTATAG
>JAKLDX010000203.1:0-277 GCA_022703295.1 Candidatus Omnitrophota bacterium | reverse complement strand
CCATGCCTCTGTGGCTTGCGCCTACCCAGGTTATCATAATACCTGTTTCGGAGCGCGGCATAAATTACGCAAGGCACGTGGAAAAAGTTTTATTGGACCAGGGTATACGCGTAAACTTCGACGCGCGCAACGAGAGGCTTCAGAAGAAGATACGCGACGCCGAGATGGAAAAGATCCCTTATATGGTAATACTCGGAGAAACGGAAGCGGTCGAGAACTCCATATCGGTCAGGTCAAAAGCGCAAGGAGACATAGGAAAGTTACGTTTAGAGGACTT
>JAKLDX010000202.1 GCA_022703295.1 Candidatus Omnitrophota bacterium | reverse complement strand
ACAGCGGGCTCATCATCACGCCGCATCCCGGCGAAATGGCCGGCCTGTTGGGTTTGACGGTGGAGACCGTTCAGGCGGACCGGTTGGGCGCGGCCATGCGCGCCGTGCAAGCCTCTCGTGCCGTCGTAGTGCTGAAAGGTGCGGGAACCGTGGTGACCGCGTTGAAGCGAACCACGCTCATCAATCTCACCGGCAATCCCGGCATGGCGAGCGGCGGGACCGGAGACGTCCTGACGGGGATCATCGCCAGTTTTATCGGACAGGGGATGGACCCGTTCCAGGCAGCATGCCTCGGCGCATATCTCCACGGCATGGCTGGCGATACAGCGCTCAAAGCAAAAGGCGCTCAAAGCCTCCTGGCGACAGATCTTTTACGCGCTTTACCTGATGTGTTAAAAACGCTAGCATAGCTCAGCTGGTAGAGCAGCGGTTTTGTAAACCGCAGGTCGGGGGTTCGATCCCCTCTGCTAGCTCCACTTGCGTCTATGACTGCGTGGGATCGAAGCCGTTTTCCGCCGACGAATAGGAGGAAAAGGCCTATGGCCGGAAGGAAAACGGCCGGCCCGGAGTCTCGCCAATGGCGAGACGTAGGGGATCCCCTCTGCTAGCTCCACTTGCGTCTATGACTGCGTGGGATCGAAGCGAATACAAGTCAGTTCTTTATAAGTT
>JAKLDX010000201.1 GCA_022703295.1 Candidatus Omnitrophota bacterium | reverse complement strand
CACAGTCAGGGTTTCCAAGCTCAATCCCGTGATGGGCGGCAGGATTGGCCGGGTGAGTGTGGAGGTTTCGAGGTAACAGGCAGGGCTGATTACGCAGTCACCGGCTGAACCTGCGGTCAGACAAAAAACGGACAGCTTCTCCTGAAGTCAACGGTTGCACCTGCTGATCAGCAGCTTTTTTAAAAAAGATCCGGGGATGATTTTCGTGCCCCAATTCAGTATATTTTTGTACGGTTCATCAGTAAAGCAAATGAAAGAGTCTGAAGAGATAGTCAAACCTGATTCACAGCACTTTATCGAGCAGGCCATCGAGAAGGACCTGAGTGAGGGTAAAAACGGCGGCCGTATCCATACCCGGTTCCCGCCTGAGCCGAACGGTTACCTGCATATCGGGCATGCAAAGGCAATATGTCTCGACTTCGGCATGGCCGAAAAATATGGAGGAAAGTGCAACCTCCGGTTTGACGACACCAACCCAACGAAAGAGGATGTGGAGTACGTCGATTCGATAAAGGAAGATATTCAGTGGCTGGGGTTTACATGGGAAGACCGTGAATTCTATGCCTCGGACTATTTCGGGAAGCTGTGGGATTTTGCCGTTTCTCTTATAAAGCGTGACCTTGCTTATGTTGACGACCAGAGTGCGGAGACCATATCGGAACAGAAGGGCACTCCCACCCAGCCGGG
>JAKLDX010000200.1 GCA_022703295.1 Candidatus Omnitrophota bacterium | reverse complement strand
CCCAACCCTATAACAAAACCCCTACAAGTCAAGAGGAATCGACGATAAGAACTCCTATATGTGTATATCGGATTTTCTCGTCTTTTGTCGCATCGCTCTGCGACATTTTGCAGAAAAAACCGATATACATCTGTAGGGAGCAGATATGGCACGCGGGATAAAAGGAGATTTTAATAAACGATTTGGAGACCGGATTCAGGTGGTTTATGCGCAGAAGCTTTCGCCCTCAGAAAGAGAGCTGCGCAATAAAAGACTCTGCGAGGCAGTGATAAAAATCTTGACCGGCATCCTGGGCAGGGAGCCTACGCAGAGGGAATTGTTCGGCATCGACGAGCTTGCAAAGCCAAAAAGGCATAAATAGCGATATCTCTATAAATATTTATGAGCCCTCCGTGATTTACTTCGCATTTTTAAAGGCATATCGTTAGTTAGAGCTCATTTGAGACACCCCAAGAAATAAAAAAGGAGGTGTCTCATGAGTTCCAATTACGGAGGCTTATTTGAGAGCTGGGAGATCGCAGTTGCCAAGAAAATCATCAATGATTACAGAAAAGAACACGCATATCTGGCGCGGGAGGGGTTAGATGATTTATTGCAGGAGTGTCTCATACGCTGGCTTGAGGTCCGCGACCGCTATGACCCTGCGCGCGGCGCTTCAAGAAAGACCTATATGGCAAAGGTTATCGCAAGCGCGCTTCGCAAGCTTGTT
>JAKLDX010000020.1 GCA_022703295.1 Candidatus Omnitrophota bacterium | reverse complement strand
GACACAAAATTGATATACGGTGATCCTGCCAATAGGCGATTTTTAAGCATGGCCCATTCGGGGATCGATTATTGCCCGGAGAAAAAATATAGCGCAGCCCAGATAAAAGAGCTCAAGGCAATTATTATGGATATTTTAAGAGGAAAAGGCGTAACGACCGATAGTGATGTGTCCCTGAAGGAAGGCGAAGCGCTTCCCTTAAATAAAAATTTCTTTAAAAACGGGGATAGCGGCATATTGACTTGTTCTTTATATCGGACGGTGTTAACGGAGGGGTATGATATAAGGCAGGAAGTTATTGAAATATTGCGCGGTAAAGGCATCAAGGCATATTTAGCCGGCCGGGCGTCCATAGATATTTTCCCCGTCACTAAAGGCATGGCAGTTGGGGTGGCAATGGGCGAAGTGGCGAAAGGGATAGGAATAGATCCCGCAAGCATAGCGGTGATCGGGGTCGATGATGATTACTTTACTCACGGCGTAGGAAGGCCCCTTTTGGAAAAAGTTTCCGAGTTGAACGGCCTCGCATTAACCGGAAGAGATATGGAGGACCCGGCAGATATCAAAGGCGCCGAATTACCGTCTAAGGCGTATTTTGTATCGGAGCGGGGCCCCAGGATCTGCCGGGCAGTGCTGAAGGCGTGCTTCGAAGACCGTCTGTCCGCCGATATTATCAGCGATATGGATGCTGCACCCAGTTCCGGGGATGATGATGCGCTATCCGCAGACGAAACGGCAAAGCTGACCGAAGACGCAAAATCATTCCCCGTTGGTGCAGAGCCGGCGAAGACTACTACGATCGAACGAGATAAACTCGCGAGAATTATCTTGGCCGGTGAACTGATGTTAGTCAAAGTTTTAAAAGATCCTGATGCGTATGTTCAAGGAGGAGCCGCAGCCAGCATCGGAGCGATGTTTAATTACAACCCCCAAAAAGCAGAAGAATTACTATTAAAAGCTTTAAAAATTCCTAATCTTCCAGCCCAAGAAGGCGCCGCAGCCAGCGTAGGAGCTATGTTCAGTCACAACCCCCAAAAAGCAGAAGCATTACTTGCTGAAACCTTAAAAGATCCTAGTGGGTTTATCCGAGGAAGCGCCGCAGCTGGTATCGTAGCCATGTTCAGCCACAACCCCCAAAAAGCAGAAGAATTACTCGTTGAAGCTTTAAAAGATCCTAGTGAATATGTTCGAAGAAGCGCCGCAATCACTATTGGTATGATATTCAGCCACAACCCCCAAAAAGCGGAAGAATTACTCGTTGAAGCCTTAAGAAATCCTGACCGGTCTATCCAAAGAGGTGCCGCAGCAGGTATCGGAGCCATGTTTGGTCACAACCCAACCAAGGCGGAAGAATTACTCGTTGAAGCTTTAAAAAATCCCGATGAATATGTCCGAGAAGGCGCCGCAGCAGGTATCGGAGCCATGTTTGGGCACAACCCAACCAAAGCGCAAGAATTACTAACCAAAGCTTTAGAAGATTCCAGTCCGACTATTCGAAAAGGCGCCGTAGCAGGTATCGGAGCCATATTTAGGCACAACCCAACCAAAGCGCAAGAATTACTAACCAAAGCTTTAGAAGATTCCAGTCCGGCTATTCGAAAAAGCGCCGCAGCAGGTATCGGAGCCATGTTTGGTCACAACCCAACCAAGGCGGAAGAATTACTAATAGAAGCCTTAAGAAATCCTGACCGGTCTATCCAAAGAGGCGCCGCAGCAGGTATCGGAGCCATGTTTGGTCACAACCCAACCAAGGCGGAAGAACTACTCGGCGAAGCTTTAAAAAATCCCGATGAATATGTCCGAGGAGGTGCCGCAGCCAGCATCGGAGCCATGTTCAATGCGCTTTCGAAAGACGCCAACGCTTTGATTGAAAACGCTAGAGCAGAACATCCATTCCTTAAAGATCTCCCCAACGCACAAGTTCTTACAGCCATGTTTATATCAGACGTATTCGGGCAAATAACACCTGAAGATATTGAACGATGTAACGGATTAAGAAATTCCATTAACGACGATGTCATGACAGGCGAGGACAAAGACACCTACGAGACCCCCCTATTCATACTTCTATACCTATCCAAAGACCTGCCCAGCTTAAGCGATAAAGTATTATCAGATAGGCGTCTTCTTCTTAAGACCCTCTTTTTAATAGAAGCGCTTTTTATAAAAGACTACACCTCGTTAAAAGACTCTATAACTGCCATAAAGATACGCGATAAAGAGTTATTGGATGTAGCAATAGATCTATTAAATATCTTCTTCAAGAACAATGAATTCAAAGTCAGCATGAATAAGCTCCTGGAGAACGAATATGTGAATAACAGCCTGGAAAGAAGGAAAGACACAGTCGTATTCTTCATAAATGTCTTCTCTGGCAAAATATCTGAACCGCTTACTCGTGCCATACTTAATAGTTTCAACCCCACCAATAAGAAAGATATAGATAAACTATTCAGGTATATATCTCTATTAAGCACCTTCCCCGAAGAATATATGGGTGAATATAGGCCCGACATTAAAGGTGATAAGCTCGATCTCTCAAGGGAACGGGACGTCCTGATAAATATATTGAACGATAAGCTGAAAGAGCTTTTAGGTATGAATGATGATGAGGCCGGGGTCTTGAGAAATAGCCTCGATAAATTCCAAAATTACTGGAATTCGAATAAATTCTTCGAAAGGATATTGATACAGGCCGCCTTCTTTACGCCGGCAGGCCGGAAAGCTCTCAAAAAATTCGTCTTGGGTATAGCCGGTAATCCTGACAGGGTAGCCATGGATAGCATTACCCATTACGCCATGATGAGAACATCCGGCTTTAATGAGGAGTTTATAACAAGATGGAATGCTAATAAGGACTATTATATAGATAAGCCCGAAGCAAAAGAGTTCAAGATATCATTTAAGACACAGCTGGACCAGATAATGGATCATTTAGGCATGACAGAAGAAGCTATGGCTAAACTATCATCATCCCATCCCGATAGGGAAGGATTGAAAGAAGCCGCAGAGGCCCTCTCTAAGATAATGGCCTCACTCAAAGAAGACCAGCTCCCCGATAGTAGATATATTTACACAGCCGTCTCTTTTATAGGCTCTAAAGAAGCCAATGGCATATTCGCAAAAGAGCTTATAACAGATTTACGCAATCTCATGCCTGCCAGGATAGACGCATCAGACCTTAAGGACTCGCCCAGGATAAGGATAACATCCGATCCGTCTATCTTCATGAGGGCAGGACTGGAGCCATATCCTACTTGCCAGAGATGCTCGCAGAGAACAGATCAGAATAAAGACGGCTCGCTTATAAACCGACTTATAAACGGCCAGTTTAAATTAGCCCAATACCTCCTGGGTAATACAGTAATAGCCAGAGTCCACCTTGAGGTAACACTGGATAGCAATAACAACCCTATCCTGCTGGTGGAAAAGATATACCAACACCTCTCTGTTCCTTACGACAACGATAAGTTCGAATCGGAGATAGTAAAATATGCCCACGAAATCGGGGTAAAGGCAATCTACTGGTCGCAGAAACCAAGTCAAATAAAAACAACTGAAGAGGTTAATCCTAACCCCATAGCGGTAGAAGAGGCATTGTACAGAGACTCACTCAGCTTTAGACACAAGTCTTTAATGACTCCGCAAGCCGCCGGTGAAACAAATCTCACCGAAGACGTAAAATCATTCCCCGTCGGTGACAAGGCAGCAAAAGCCGTCGCCATCCCAAAGATGTCCGTGGATGAAATGAAGGATAAAATACGGGCAAGGTTTGCCAAGGATATTTTGATCCCCCTTAGGAACGGAAGGTATTTCGAAGAACTCTCGGTGTTATTTGACAGATTCCTCGACCGGTTGGCTCTCATGGGCGATATCAGTTGCATGGAAGAAAGCCTGAATTATTTCATTAGTAATTGCATGAACATGAATATCCCGGAGATCAGGGCGCTTTTATTAAATTATCTGCAGGAAACAGAAGGGGCCCTTATCGACAGAGCGGAGCTTAAAGAATTTGAAGATAAATACCATTCAGAGTTATGGGTAGGCAGTAAAGTAAAGACGGTATTTATGGTACTGCCGGAAGACGATACGATATTTGCCACTATCACCATAGGCGGCGAACATCGGGTCATCCAAGAGAACGGATCAATGTATTGCAACTACATTGTCCTGTGTGATCCGAAAAATAAAAAGGCCGCGGTAGTGCATACAAATAATGAGGAATCGTCTGTTTTTGCCGAACAGGTGATAGACAGAGTTGTCGATGAACTTAAGATACAAGGGCCGGATCGTAAAGATGTCCTTGTGATGATCGCCAGGCCGTCAGGCGTATTGATGGATGCCGTCGATAATATTGCCTCGCAAGATTCCGCAAAGATAGAAAGCCTTTTTGCAGCAGCAATAAAGAAAGCAGGATTTACATTGCTCGAAAGCGATACCCACGCTGCCTGGTATGACCCTGAGGCGGAAAAGGCAGCGAACTTCCTTGTCGATGAGGGTGTGCTTCTGGCTTTTGCCGGTAATGCGGCGGATGCGCCCGCTATGCGGCGGATCGATCTTTTAGGCAGGGCAGCTGCTACGGCCGCCGGTGAAACAAAACCAGGTGAAGACGTAAAGTCATTCCCCGTCGGTGCCGGAGACATATCTCCGGAAGCGGAACATCTAGCCGTTATGTTGAGGTCTATAAGCCATGATGCGGCTATATTTGATGTACGGGGGCAGCTGGTCGATATCGGTTATGCCATTGCCTCTATAGCCGACATAGCCCTTAAAGCCGAGCTCTATTCTGTTTTAGGAGAAGCTCATGATGCGGGTGAAAAAGAAACGCTCTATGGGTTATGCAAGCGCTTTGAGCTTATAGCCAAAGAGATAGGTGACCGGTCAAAAGAAAATAGATTGGACCTGGGAGGGGCCAGACAGGCATTGGAGGAGTGCAAGAGAATTCGCAATGAATTTATCTTCAAACGAAACCTCGCGGTTGGGACGTTGGCCGAAAAGTATTTTGATAATTTAATATATACGCTTAATACCATGATAAATTTCGCGTCATTAAAACTTTCGGATAACGCGGAGACTATAACAACCCGCAACCTGGTCACAATTATAGATGAAGCGATGGTGGCCGAAAGAGACCGGGAAATTCAGACCGATGAAGGGCCGGCGCCAAGGCCCGAAATAGAAGTCGATCTCACTTTCGATATTCCCGAAGCCGCGACCATTAAAATAAACAGCCTGTATCTAAAAGCCGTCATTTTTAACATTCTTAAGAATTGCGTGGATTTCGCCGACAAGGTTGACGAGAAGAAGCCGGTCGAAATAAAAGTAACGCTGGTAAAGATAAATGGAGCCGATCATGTGCAGATACAAGTTGAAGATAAAGGGCCGGGCATACGGGCGGTAGACCTGCCGGAAATATGGAAGCTGGGCGGGAGCACACAAGGTACGGGTAGGGGGCTTGGGCTTGCACTTGTCAGGCTTGTCATGGAAGATACGCCCGGATGCTCTAAAGAAGTGACCAGTAAACACATAGACGAATATCCCGAAGACCACGGCGCGATATTTACACTGCGAATACCTGTTACAACTTCGCCCGCTGCGCCGGCTGCGAAACCCGCCGAAGCAGCAAAATCATTCCCTGCCGGCACAAAGAAAACACAGGCAGAAACAGAAAAAGCCCTGGAAGACATATTCCGTAGGCATCTCTTGAATTTGAGGATAGCCAACGAGCAACATGCAAGCGACACCATTTTTGAGCTTGAGCGCGATATGCGCGAGTGGTTCAGACGCAATCTTGGCATTATTATACCGGATTTATATAGCCTGGAAAAATTTCACGATAGAATAGCAGGAATGCCCGCTATATCTAAAAACTATACACCGATATCGTTTGAATATGACAAGATAACCTTCTTTGGTATTACAATTGCATCCTGTCATAACGGCGGTTATGTAGTTACCAATACCCTTAAAAACAAAAGACAATTAGGCGAAATAGCGCAGCGGCTTATCGCGACTAGCATGCCGGAAAAAGAAATTCAGAGGATCGTAGCTAAGCGCACCGTGGCCCTGGCCAAAAAACTTCATTCCAAGGGCATACGAGACGTGATTGTATCCGGACGCAGCGCATTAGTTACCTATAGCCTGCTTAAATCGGCCTGGAGAAAGTTATATCCGAAGGAGCCGTTGCGTTTTCACACTCTAAGCGCGGCAGGAAATAATCTTTTATATGACAAATACTCAGGCATGGACACGTACGAAAATTTCAAGAGCGTGAAGAGAGTGGTTGAGAAAGAGCTGGGAATAACATTTAAAGAACTTTCCAGAAGAAAAACCGCATATATAGAAGAACACAAAAGCACCGGCAACAAAATATCGGCGATTTCCACTGCTTTTGCGACCATAGGCTTTAATCCCTCATTCATGGTAATCGCAGACTCACCAGTTTCGGAGGGAAATGAGAGAGCCACGCTTATCACTAAGTACATGCGCGAGCTGGCAAAAGCTATCAGCGCGGCTATCGGAGAAAACGAAGAGTTGTCCAACACGCCGTTGTCAGAATCAAATATCTCCAGATTTGAAATCGCAATAAATCCAGACAGCCGTACCATATTAAACAAGATCTTTTCGGCTATTGAAGGAACCGTTGCCCAAACCGCTTCTTCGACCAAAGCGACAAAGTCGCTGGAAGCAGCGAAGTCATTCCCCGCTGGAGCGGAGAAGCCGCAGGCAAAAGTCGCGGCGGCACCGGTGTATGACGCGGCGCGGGCACTTGTGCCGACGATCGTCGATATGATGATGAGAGGCGCGCCGACGTATTCGATAGAACCTGCGATCTCAATAGAGGATGTTGCTTCGACGACCAGCAACAACAGGACGGCCGAGCAGCTTCTGGGCAAGCGCGGACACGATATCCATGCGAAGAGCTATCTTGCCGATGAAAATTCGACTAAGGCTATAATTGGAATATTAACAAAAATGCTTCCCGGATTCTGTAAGGACATTGCCAAAGACCCCAAGACGAGGCTTGTAATAAGACTAGTCTCAAAAGACGGCAAGGCGAGCGCTAAAGCAGATATTATTAAATTCTTAGAGCAGGAACTTCTGAAGATTACGGACGCGGCCACCGCCAAGTCTATAATTGAGGAAAAAATAAGATTTGTTGAGGCCCAAATAGGCGATGCCACACACCTTAATACCGTCATAGACCTGTTCACTGATCTTACGATGATGGAGTGCGACAGGTACGGTAAGCCCGGCCAGTACGAAGAGCAGATACCCGAAGAACTTGGCCAAAAATTCAGCAATTTATTAGAGCTATCCATATCTAATTTCGAAGACTTTAAAGGATTGCCTGTCGAGGATATGCTTAAGAAGGTGTTCGGCGGCTTTGCTCTCAGGATAAAGGCCATCGACTGGAAGTCTATCGATCAATGGAAGAAACAAAATGACGAGGTGCTGAAGGCATTGTAATAGTTGAAAAGATTCATTTAGATATAAGTCATAAGCTTACAGCTTATTTGACTTATCGTTTATAGCTTACAACTTATAACTTACAGCTACTTTTACCCGGTCTACAGGAACGCCCTTTAGAGCTTACTAGCGTCGGCTCTAAATAAGAGCCTGCAGGCCGGGTTTTTTTACTTGCCTTATATAAGTAATAGCTTTAAAATATATCAATATTTGTATATAATATCAGGCTCTGGTGTCCAGGGCCGGGATGGCGGAATTGGCAGACGCAAGGGACTTAAAATCCCTCGGCCGCAAGGCCACGGGGGTTCGACCCCCCCTCCCGGCACCACTAAACGATTTGGGCTTCGGGCCAAAAAATGTTGTATTATTTTTTGCCCTCCGCCCTGCCAGCTGTCAAGCGATAGCAGGCCTTGCGGCCAAATCGTTTTAAAGGGAAACCAATGGTTTCCCTTTAAGGAACCCTTCCTTTTAGTTGGAAGGTTTTTCCTTAATATTCCTTTTCCAAAAATATGGTAAAGAGGGCTTTTAAAAAGAAAGATTAGCTTATGGACTTATCAACACTAAGGCATTCGACTTCGCACGTTATGGCGCAGGCGGTAAAAGCGCTATGGCCGGACACTAAACTCGGCATAGGCCCTTCGATCGAGGACGGGTTCTACTATGATTTTGACAAGAAGGAGCCGTTCGCGCCGGAGGACCTCGCGAAGATTGAAGAGCGGATGCGCCAGATAATAAAGGCCGATCACAAGTTCGAAAAACAGGAAATGAAAAAAGCCGAGGCGCTCAAGTTATTCGAAAAGATGGGCGAGAGCTACAAGATAGACCTCATAAAGGCGATACCGGATGAGGTCGTGACTATCTATAAGGACGGCGATTTCCTGGACTTATGCCGCGGCCCGCATATCGAATCGACCGGCAGGATAAAGGCGTTCAGGCTCCTTTCCATAGCAGGCGCGTACTGGCACGGCATCGAGACTAATCCGATGCTCCAGAGGATATATGGCACTGCATTTGAGACGGAGAAAGAACTTAAAGAACACCTGACGCTTATAGAGGAAGCGAAAAAGCGCGACCACAGGGTACTCGGCAAGCAACTCGAATATTTTAGCCTGAACGAGGAGGTCGGGCCCGGGCTTGTATTGTACCATCCTAAGGGCGCCATGATGCGAAGCATCATCGAGGATTATATAAGAAAAGAGCATATAAAGCGCGGCTACGAGCTTGTCCTCGGCCCGCA
This sequence comes from Candidatus Omnitrophota bacterium, assembly GCA_022703295.1. Lineage (GTDB taxonomy): Bacteria > Omnitrophota > Gorgyraeia > 2-01-FULL-45-10 > 2-01-FULL-45-10 > JAKLDX01. Next base: position 4,025 of record JAKLDX010000020.1, on the reverse strand, counting down.
TATTATGAAGAGCGACATATGGATGACCTCCGGCCATTATGATTATTACAAAGAGAATATGTACTTCTTCGAAATAGAAAAACAGGAATACGCGATAAAGCCGATGAACTGCCCGGGCCACATACTTGTTTATAAATCGAAGACCAGAAGTTATCGCGACCTCCCCCTGAGGTACTTCGAGCTCGGCACGGTTTACAGGAACGAAAAATCCGGAGTTCTGCACGGCCTCCTGCGTGTCAGGGGATTCACCCAGGACGATTCTCACATATTCTGTTTACGCGAACAGGTCGAGGACGAGATAATGAAGGTAATAGATTTTGTCGTCGATACGCTGAAAGTTTTCGGCTTCGATGAATTTTCAGTGGAGCTTTCGACCAGGCCTGCAAAATCGATAGGCAATGACGCCGATTGGGAGGCTGCCGAAAAGGCACTGGTTAACGCGCTGGATAAAAAAAATCTGAAATACGCGATTAACGCCGGGGATGGCGCTTTCTACGGCCCGAAGATAGACATAAAATTGAAAGATGCCCTGAAGCGCGAGTGGCAATGCGCGACCATACAATGCGATTTTGCGCTTCCCGAGAGGTTCGACCTGAAATACATCGATCAGGACGGCAAGGAAAAGCGGCCGATAATGCTGCACCGCGTCATACTGGGGTCGCTGGAGCGTTTCACTGGGGCACTGATAGAACATTTCGCAGGAGCTATGCCGCTATGGCTTGCGCCGGTACAATGTGCTATAATACCTGTCTCCGAAAAGGCCCTCGGCTATGCAAGAGAAGTCGAATCTACCTTGCGCGAGAAAGGGATAAGGACGACCCTGGATGCCTCTAACGAGAGGCTGCAGAAAAAGATAAGGACCGCAGAGGTGGAAAAGATCCCTTACATGATAGTAATAGGCGAAAAAGAGGCGAGTGAAAGATCTTTATCGGTCAGGTCAAAGGCCGAAGGCGACCTGGGCAAGATGTCCCAGGATGATTTCATCAAAAGAATAACAAAAGAAATAGAAGTAAAAACGAAAGGAAGGTGATCGGGTATCGCAAAGAAAGAGCTTAGGGTAAATACGAGAATAAGGGTAAGGGAAGTAAGGGTTGTCGGCGAGGCTGGAGATCAATTAGGTGTTATGAGCGTACAGGATGCCCTGAAAAGGGCCCAGGACGTGGGATTGGATCTGGTAGAGGTGGCGCCGACCGCAGTACCCCCTGTTTGCAGGATCATAGATTATTCTAAATATAAATACGAACAGGAGAAGAGGGAAAAAGAAGCGAAGAAGAAGCAGAAGATAGTCCATATCAAAGAAGTAAGGATGGGCCCGAAGATCGGGGAACACGATTACCAGTTCAAGCTCAGGAACCTTGAAGACTTCCTGAAGCGCGGCGACAAGGTCAGGGTCACGATGATGTTCAGGGGCAGAGAGATGGCCCATATGGACCTCGGCAGAAAAGTCCTCGACAGGCTGGCGAGCGATGTATCGTCCATCGGAGAAATCGAAGAAGCGCCCAGGCTGGAAGGCAGGATCATCGGGATGCTGATAAGGGCTAAATAACCTATTAATAACGCTTTTTTGGTGCAGGGTATAGGGTGTAGGGGATTTTTTCTATACCCGTCACTTTATTTTATATAAACAGGAGAAGACTATGCCAAAACTTAAAACGAACAGAAGCGTAAAAAAGAGGATGAGGATAACTAAAAGTGGCAAGGCCAAACATTTCAAGGCCGGCAGAAGCCATCTATTAACTGGGAAGAGGTCAAAACGTAAACGGCTTCTCGGCAAGCCCGGTTTTGTCTCGAAAGGCGAGATGAAGAGCATAGTGAAGCTATTGCCATACGGAGCATAATAAATAAACTCAAAACTTATGTGTCGCTTCGCGACCTAAATTTAGGTCCGAAGGACACCAAAGGTTTAAGATTTTAGTTATAAGTTTTGAGTTAAAAAGAGGCTATTAAGAGGAGGATGCAATGCCTAAAGTAAAACACGCTGTTGCAAGAAAAAAACACAGAAAAAGAGTATTGAGTGCCGCGGAAGGCCAATGGGGCGGCAGGCACCGTTTCTATAAACGGGCAAAGGAATCCGTAGCCAAAGGCATGATGTACAGCTACAGGGACCGCAAGGCAAAAAAACGCGATTTTCGCACGTTGTGGATAGCCAGGATCAATGCTGCATGCAGGGAATGCGGCATGTCTTACTCCAGGTTCATGAACGGACTCAAAAAGGCCAAGATAACCCTGGACAGGAAGATCCTAGCCGAGCTGGCCGTGTCGGACAAAAAGGCCTTTGCGAAATTAGTAGAGATGGCAAAAGCGTAATTAAGCTATCAGCTAAAAAAGCCGGTAGTTTCTGAAAGCTGAAATGAAAGACCAGATAAGGCAAGTCCAGGAAAACGCCCTTTCCGAAATAGCTGCCTCATCCAATGAGGCAGCCGCGATAGAGGCTATTCGGATAAAATACCTCGGCCGTAAAGGCGCAGTGACTGAGCTGTTTAAAAATATGGGCTCTGTCCCGGCGTCAGAAAAACCGGAGATGGGGCAGCTACTTAACGCGCTAAAAAACGCGGTAACGGATGCCATTGACGAAAAGCTCAGGAATTCCACGGCAGCCGGAGAAGAAACGCTCGAAAAAATAGACATAACGCTGCCCGGCATTTCCCGTAAACAAGGCCATATCCATCCCATTACAAAGACCATCTACGAGATCTGCGATATGTTCGTATCGATAGGCTTCAGGGTTGTCGAGGGCCCGGAGATCGAGACCGAGCACTACAATTTCGAAACGCTGAACATACCGCTCGAGCACCCGTCCCGCGACGCGTTCGATACCTTCTATCTGAAATCGGGCGAAAAATACCTTCTCCGAAGCCACACATCGCCGGTCCAGACACGCTTCATGGAAAAAAATAAACCGCCTTTCGCGATAGTCGTCCCGGGCAAGGTCTTCAGGCCCGACGCTACGGATGCCTCGCATTCGTTCATGTTCCATCAGGTGGAGGGCCTCGCGGTCGGCGATAATATAAAATTTTCCGACCTTAAGGGAGCGCTCTCGATATTCGCAAAGCAGATGTTCGGGCCGGATACCAGGATGAGATTCCGGCCGAGCTTCTTTCCGTTCACCGAACCCAGCGCGGAAGTCGACATATCATGCGTTCTGTGCAGGGACAAGGGCCAGGAGGCAAGCTCAAAGGAAAGATGCAGTTTGTGCGGAGGAAAAGGATGGATCGAGATCCTGGGGGCTGGCATGGTCAACCCTAAAGTTTTTGAAAAAGTCGGATATAATCCGAAAAAAGTCACGGGATTCGCTTTCGGCATGGGCGTCGAGAGGATAGCGATATTGAAATACGGCATAGAAGACATAAGGCTATTCTTTGAAAATGACGTCAGGTTTTTAAGTCAGTTCTAAAAAGACAATATGCGCATCAGCTATAATTGGTTAAAAGATTACATTGACCTGAAGCTTCCTCCCGAAAAGGTTGCCGAGGTACTCACCATGGCCGGGTTGACCGTAGAATCCGTCAGGGCAGCCGGCGCAGATCGTATCCTCGAAATAGAAGTCACCGCCAACAGGCCTGACTGGCTGTCTTTTATAGGAGTCGCGAGAGAGTTGTCCGCGATCACCGGCGCGAAATTGAAAATACCGGAAGCCGACGCAGGATTTGTCCAGGAAATAAAAGACGAAGTAAAAATAAAAATAGAGGACGGCAAGCTGTGCCCGCGATATACGGCAAGGGTAATAAGAGATGTCAAGGTGCAGCAACCGCCGGCCTGGCTTAAGGACAAAATTGAGGCTATGGGCCTGAGGAGCGTGAATAATATAGTCGACATAACCAATTTCTGCCTCTTTGAAACGGGAGAACCCATGCATGCCTTCGACCTTGATAAGATCGCTGGCGGCGTGGTCAGGGTGAGAAGAGCGAAGGCAGGAGAAAAAATAATTACAATAGACAAAGCGGAACGTACCCTGGACGATTCCATGCTTGTGATAGCCGACTCGGGGCGCGCGATAGCGATAGCCGGCGTCATGGGCGGCATCG
>JAKLDX010000002.1 GCA_022703295.1 Candidatus Omnitrophota bacterium | reverse complement strand
AGTTTGCGCGAAAAAACCCCGTATCGTCCCGCTGACCTGAACCTCTTCTTCAATGAAACCACCATGACTCCCCATGGTTTCCGCACTATGTGCAGGATATCGGATGAATCAGGCAGAAGGCCGCCAAGGACTTATTACGCGGTATTTTCTATGCAGAGGGATGACAAAGGCGGATTTCCTATACAGGTAATTCCCGAACGCCATAAAGACCTCATATTTGCCGCGAAACTTCCCGTGCTTAAAGAAGGCGATGAGAAGGCTGTTGAGCGCTACATTGCCCACGCCAAAGGTATTGACACCGTATTGGCTTATGCGCACAGAAAAGGCCTGGCGCAAAAGCCGTCACCTTTTCAATTTAACTATCGCGCATACGTCAGGAGCGTTTTGGATGCCAAGTATTTCGATGTACGCAATCCCGACAATCTGGTGCCCATAGAGGACAGGGAGTTCTTCCTGGTCAAGATGACGCCCGAACTGCAGGCCATGATGGATAAGCTGCCCAGGGCCAAGGTCGTGACGAAAGAGGGAAGAGAATACGAGATCCCGTATTATGAGCATTCCAGTAACGGCGCAATGCATGTGTTCGTGAGCGAGCTTACCTTTAATATAATGACAAACCCGAATTTTGTGCCTCCGGTGCGGAGCGATATCACTACTGCACACTACGAGGTGGCGGATCCCATCGTACACGGCATAGGCGCAATGTTGGCCCTGCCGGTAGATCAAGTGAAGCACGACAGGAATAAGGATAGATGGCTTCCTATAAACAGGATGGACAGGTTCTGGGGCGCGCAGCGCGCAGGCAAAATCCCAGAGGATTGGAAACCCAGGAAAGTCACTATCGCAGACCTCGATCTGTTAAGAGGCAAATCCATAGCCAGGCCGCGGGAGCGCGATTTTGCAGGCGGTTCACAATATGCGACGAAAGCTTTCCCTGCCGGACAAACATCGATAGAAGATCTCAGTATAATGACCAGTATACTCGAACAGGACGTTATTAATATGATCTATAAGGCCGGTTCGGGGCATCCGGGCGGATCGCTTTCGATGCTGAAAATGGTCGCAGCGCTTTATTTTGGCAGGTTGCCCGATGGAAGCAAGATAATGAACTACGATCCGCAGGATCCGAATTGGGTTAACAGGGACAGATTTATTCTTTCCAAAGGCCATGCCGCGCCCGGATTGTACGCGGCCTTAGGGAGGGCAGGGTTCTTTTCGACCGGCGAGTTCAATGATTTAAGAAAACTCGGCGCAATGCTGCAAGGGCATACCGACATGACCAAGACTCCCGGAATAGATATGTCAGCAGGTTCCTTGGGCGTCGGTTTCTCCGCGGCTGTAGGTATGGCTTTAGCCGCAAAGATGGATGCGCGGGATTATATGACATATACCATGCTGGGTGACGGCGAATCCCAGGAAGGACAGGTCGATGAGGCGGCAAGGCATGCTGCTGTGATGGGCCTTGATAATATAATAGCGCTGCTTGACTGGAATGGCATGCAGATAGACGGTAAAGTTACGGATGTTGACATAACCTTTGAAGAGCAGGTAAGGCTATGGCAAGCCAGGGGATGGAATGTCATAACGGCAAGCGGCGAGATGATGGGCGATACGGTCAGGGCGCTTACGCAGGCCAAAACAAATAAAACCGGCAAACCTACTATAATAATAGCTAGGACGGTAAAAGGATCAAACTTGCCGGGGATGGAAAAGCACGGTGCCGCGCCGAAAGAGGCTGATGTGGAAGCGGCGCTTAAGATCATCGGACAAAGGCTTGTGGATGACGAGGTATCCAGCATCGACGGGTTTACGAAAAACTTACAGCAGAGAGCCGGCCTGACTCCCGAAGAGAAATTGGTGATAGACGGAAGAAATAACGCTTCGGTTTTTGCCAGAAAAAGCGAACTTTCCAAGATCAGGCACAGCGAGCAGGTGCAGGCTGTTGTCGTGGAAACCAAAAACGCTTATCCTTCTGATAAAAAAGTCGCTACCCGTACCGCTAATGGCGACGAACTCCTGCTTTTGGGCGCTGCGGATCATAATATTGTAGTCATGAGCGCGGATCTTAAGGGGTCCGTGATGTTCGATAAATTCGCGAAGGCATTCGGTACGTATTCCGCTCAAAAAACGACAGGCAGGTACATACCTGTCGGTATCCGTGAAGCCCATATGGCGTCGCTTGCCGCAGGGCTTGCTGCCTGTGGCAAAATACCAGTTATAGGAACATTCAGTATATTCACGACCAGGATGCCTGACCAGCTGAATGCGATATTGAATACGAAGCTACCCATAATTATAGTAGGAACACACGGCGGCTTGGCGACAGGGCCTGACGGGCGCACTCATCAGGATGCGCATTCCCAGGCAGTGCTCGGAGCGCTTCCCGGTGTTCATATAATCGAAGGCGCTGATGCCGAAGAAACAAGGATCCTGACAAGGAACATATACGATTCAGTCAAAAAAGAAGGCGGCATATACTACATACGGCCGGCGCGTTTAGATACGCCTATTTTGGATAAGCCTGAAGGTTGGCCGAACGGCGCCAAAAAAGGCTTCTATACACTTTTTGATTCCGAAACGGGAAAGCCTGAGACAGCCGGAAGGCATGATGCCGTAATAGTATCGACAGGAGTTGTCGCTGTTGATGCTGTAGAAGCGGCTCGCGAGCTTGCGTCCAAGGGGAAGAGGGTAAAGGTCGTCAACGTGACACAGCTCGACCAGATAACAAAAACGAAGAATTTACCGGAATTTGCGCGCCTGTTGGATTGCGAGACCTTAATAACCGTAATAGATGCTTTGCCCGAAACATTGGGGTATAGGACGATAGCGGCTTTGGTCGCAGGAGGGAAATTGCCCGGATCCATCAGGAATCTGGGTATAAATAAATTCGGAGAATCGGGTAAGCCTGCCGAACTATATGCGCTTCACGGATTCGATAAAGCCGGCATTTTGAAAGCGGCATCGAATCCCGCTGCGGAGTTTGAGTCGAAAGATTTTCCCGCCGGTGATATAGCGGGAAGTGTTTCTGGAATAGGACAGATAGGTATTTCCTTGGCGAAGATCCTGGAGGAATTGCCAATAACTGTTTTAGAAAATCAGTGGCTTGAGGCAGGCGGCACCCAGATCATGGCAGAATGCAGGAGGATCGCCAAAACGACCTACGATGTAATAGTAGACCGTTCGTTTGTCTCCTACGGCGTCCAGATAGAAGAGAATACAAAGATAAGAGTAGGAGATCTTCTGCGACAAAAAGGAAGCGGATATTTTTTCATATGCATAAATGTGGATAAGAACAAGCGGGTTCATGCTGTCAGGATAGGCGAAAACCCTGAGATCGCTTTCTTTTCGAAAGCGGATCTTGGCGATAAAAAGCTGCTTACTATAAATGACGAACCAAGATTGTCCGCGCTTTTAATGTCGGCAAACAAGCTTGTCGGAACGAAAGAAATTGTGATGCGAAAGGCCGTAGCTGCTTCTATAGGGAACCGTCTGGCAAGAGTGCTGCAACGCAAAGAAGGAAATGACCCGGCTGTTACAGATGCTTCTGTCAACGCCGTGCGTTCTATTGCCTATAGCCATTTGACCAGGATCGCGCTACCTACGAATACGGAAGAGATACCCGAACCGGATAAGCTGTACAAGGGTATGATACTGTCAAAGGCAGGCTATGAAGGATCGTCCAGGGTATTTTATTTAATCATGGATTTCCCGAATAGAGGCGTTATGCACCTGCTTACAGGGGTACCGCAGCATGGCAGAATTAGGGCGCTCGAGATAAGCGATACCGGGCTTAAGGCCGTTGAACTAGAATATAATTCATTCATAGCCGAAGGCGGCAAGGCGATAAATATACGAAAACTCACGGCCGGACAAGTTGATATACTTGAGGAGGCTTCGAAGAGATTACTGTTTGCGTCAAGCGGCGAAAATGAAATGGCGGGAATGGATACGAAAGATTTCCCGGCGGGAGATGCCGAGACGCTTGCGGCGGCAAGAGAGGCTTACCGCTACGTCAGCATATCGATGGGCGGGGACAAGCTTGCCGTATCGGTCGTAGACGGGAATAACAATTTAATCGGTTCGCCGGTAGAGGTCAGGTGGGCGGCCGATGCAAGATTCAATAACGGCCAGGTCAAGGCGAAGACGCCGGAGATGGCCGCGAAAGTGATGGACGCGATCAGGGAGCTTATATCCCAGGCGCTGGCGAAAACCGGTACAAAACCCTCCGACATAAAAATGGTCAATGCGGGGTTAGCAGGCCCTCTTGATAAGGAGGCGGGTGTATTCGGTTCAGACTTCCCGACGCCAAACTTGTCTTTCAATAAGTATCCGTTCAGGGCTGAATTGGGCAATCGCCTGAAGGTTTTAGGCATAAAAGCCTCGAAGATAGAGATGGTCAATGACGGGGAGGCCGCGCGTAACGGTGAACACTATTCTCCGAAAGGTAAGCTTGTCGGCAAAGTCGGCGGAATAGTGATAATAGGCGGCGGAATAAATATATCCGTTGACGGAGATGACAGCATAAAGGAATGCGGACACAATCTGTATCAAGTGGAAGGCGAGAGCGGAGAAGTCTCTTATGCGTGGGGCGGCCTAGGCTCGAAGGGCGGCCATCCGATAGAATTAGGAAATACCGACGCGGAAATAATAAAGAAATGCGTCAAAATGGGTGAGAGATATGTCGAATTGGGAGACTCTGCATTCAGAAAGCAACATTCCGGATATCCTTTCATTAATTGGCAGTCCGGCATGCGCGACTTTGAAGACAGGTTATCAGGCCCCAATATAAGGGAAAGGGTCAGGAAGAATGTAGAGAGCAATCTGGATGTAGAGGAATACAGGCAATTAAAAGAGACGGCTTTCGATGAGGCCCAGGTAGGAAAAGACAAGGCCGGGCAATACGAAAGGGCGCTTACCGTAGCCGCTCTTAAAGGTAATAAGGTCGCTAAAGAATGGATAGCCAAGATAGGAAATGAAGTCGGGCTTGCCCTGGCGGCTTTTGCCGGCGCCTACTGGAACAAGAAATTCGTGGATAATCTTGTACTTGTTTCAGGTGTGAACGAGAATCTGGGCAGGGGTGTTGACGAAGTGGATGGTGTCGACCTGTATATGAGGTCGGTGCGCGAGAGCATGTACAGGGAATTAATGGATCAATTCCATCAGGAACAAACTATGGCGCTAAAGATGTCGCAGGGCGTGGTGCGCTCGGAACTTACTTACGAAAGAGAGCTCGTTTCGTATAAACCTACTGACGAAGAGGTTCTCGCGGCTTACAGAAGCGCGAGCGAAGAGACAAAAGATTTCCCGGCGGGAGGAAAAGACAAGGCTGAACCCGGATACATGAATGTCACCAGAGAATGGGGATACGACGTCATTAAACTTACCAACCCAGATGGCAATTCTATCGAAGTCATCCCGCATATGTCGGCCACGATACGATCGCTTAAGGTCGGCGGGAAGGAACTGCTTTACTATCCGGAAGGGAAGATAGTCTCGACGGGCGGCATACCGGGGCCGTTCTTCTTCTTCGGGAACAGGATAGAAGGCGGACAATTTGTGTGGCAAGGCAAAAAATATGACATGAGGCCGTTCTTTGGAAAGGGAATAAGAACTGATCAGAACGGTAATGCCCTGCACGGCATATTGGATCAGGCAAAATGGACGGTAGGAACGTCCGGTTATACCTGGCCCTATGCCGAAGGAAAGCGCGGAGTATTCATAACCCTTACTTATAATGCGGGCAAGGATTCCACATTTACCGGCATCTTTGGACAGGAGGCTTCAGCCCAATTAACGGTCATTTATCAGTTGATAGGCGATGAGCTTGCGATAAAGACGTTTGTTTCGAATGACGGCAACGTTGCGTTCCCGTTCTCTTCTACGATACATCCGTGGCTGTTGAGAGACGGAAAGGATGTCACATACACCTCCTCCGACACGCGACACTGGAAAGCCGATAAATGCATACCGCTCGGCATCGAGGCGGCTGCGGGAGACCATGACTTTACGGCAGGGCCGAAGCTTCTCGACAAGCCATATGATGACGTCTATACGGGGGCTAAAGCAGACAAGGATGGTTACGCATCTTCCACTTTCACGAGACAGGACGGCGTGACTATAACGCTCATGCGCCAATTGTCGGCATACCCGCATTCTATCTTATGGGCACCGGCAGACAGGCCTGTTATAGGAGTCGAGGCGCAAACGGCAGCTACAAATGCCGTTAACATGCAGGAAGGACCGTATTCGAAGGAAGCGACCCTCGCTACGATAAAGCCCGGCTACACATGGCGCGGGACAGTTATTCTAAAAGTAGGTAGAGAAAATACGAAAAATTTCCCGGCGGGATCTCGTGAGGATGAAGGCTGGATAGCGGAGTTCAGGGGTGCGGTCAGCGATGACCTTGTAGACAAGACCACGGATCCGGCTTTGATTAGAAATGTGCTGCCTAAACTGAGTAGCATAGCTATGAGCGATCCGGATAGTGATCTGCGGCTGCGCGCTCAGCACGCTATCAATACATTTGTGGACAGACTAAGTAATCGGCCCGAAGTAATGCAAAGGAATGCGGCCGGCCTACCTAAAGCGGACGATAACGACAAGGGATGGGAAGAGGAGGTTCCGACTTTGGCCGATAGTGCAACATTGGTTGCGAGAAACGGAGAAGGTGAATACAAAAATTGGGTCATAATAGAAGTGCCCGGAAACAGCGCCAGGCGTGCTTACTTTCCGATGGAAAACTATGAGCTTACGGATATATTGGTTGATGCTATCAGGGAGCTTAATGCTTTATTAAGGCCCCTCGGAATAAGGGCGCGGCAGAATTTCAGAAATGTAGGCGGCGGTAATTATAACGGGCTTGTTTTTACGCGCGGCGGGGAAAGAAAAGAGATAGAAATAACTCATGCCAATGCCGCGATGTTCAATGAAGTTTTAAGGGAGCTGCTGGCTCCGGCCAAAGAAGGCGAAACAGCAAAAGATTTTCCAGTGAAGAAAACCGCGCAGGAAGACCTCATTTCAAGGATAAGCATAAGCGATACCGAAGATGAGATGGGCGCGGTAGCGGCGAGGGCGATACTCAAGGACATTCAGGCAGCCGTAGACGAGAAAGGCTGGGCCCTTATGCTTTTTGCCTCGGCCCCGTCCCAGCATTCCACATGGAATCATCTGATAAGGATGTGGAGAGGACTGCCGCCGGCCACGCAGAAGCGTCTTGCTAATGGTATTGTAGCTTTCCACATGGATGAATATATAGGCCTTCCCGCGAACGCCGAACAATTATTTGGCAAGGTTCTAAGGGACAGGGTATTTAACACTCTCAAAATACCGCCGGCCAATATTCACTACTTCAATGACAGGATAGCTTATGATACCGCAATCGCGCTGAGAAGCGCTATCGATGCTAAAAATGATGCGGATGTAAACAAGTTAACGACTAAATTAGAAGCCGATGTTGCTGCTCACGCTGAAAGCATCGAAGGTTTATTTAACAATTTCGGCGGCAGGTTCGACATAGTTATAGGCGGAATAGGAAAACTTCCTCACCTTGCGTTCAACGATCCTCCGGAAGCGAAATTCCATGATCCGAAGAATATTAAGGTAGTCCGCCTTACGGAGACGTCCCGCCAGCAGCAGGTTGACGATAAAGAATTCGCGAAGCTATCGGACGTGCCGACGCACGCGCTGACATTTTCACTGCCTCCGATACTTAGCGCCAAGCGCATACACATAATGGTGCCGCAAGGCTTTAAGGCTGAGGCTGTCAGGCAGTCGCTGGACGGTGAAGTAGCGGAATCTGTACCTGCGTCAGGCTTACGCCTGCCGCATGTTCAGCCGAACGTCAGGATATACCTTACCAAAGAAGCTGCCGCGCTCTCTAAGATAGGGCGGGAAGCCGTGATAAGGCATGATCTTGAGGCCTCTTCCGTAGCAATGAAAGCATTGGAGCAGATGGCCGATATAATGGACCCTGCTTTGATGAGGGATATTATACCTGGGCTTGAGAAGATGGCTAAGGAAAACCCGGATGAGGCTGTCAGGATGCATGCCGGGCGCATGATAGCTACGTTCAGGAACAGGTTAAAGCAGCTGGAGGGACAAAAAGATACGGCTGCGAAAGAGCCGAAAGGGGAAGCTAGGGTTGGCATGACTGCGATGGTAGGAGCGCGGGCTGAAGCCGTTGCGCAGGCGGCAAACCTTGGCATGCAGACAAACTTCCCGAAGTTTGATTATTTGCGTGATAGAGACTTTAGTGTGAAATTTCTGCCCGAAGAAGGTCCGATAGAAAGAGTAGTTATTGGAACAAATGTTAGCGGACATGCTGCGACAGAGGCTAGTAGGACGGCTATTAAACAGTCGCTTGGAAATGCGGCCCAGGCAATGACGCTCTCGGGCGCGCTTCATGGTTTTACGTATAAGGTTGATGAGACACGACTTGACGAGACTGTTTATAGCGTAAGTCTTGTTTTCAGCCGATCTGCCTCCGGACAAGATATGGTTAGCGAGCAGCCAACGCCCGGGTCTCAATCTGCTGCGGAAGGGGTCACGACGAAAGATTTCCCGGCTGGGGATGACGCGGCTAAAACATACGGCCCGAGAAAACTGACAAGAGCGCAGATATTGGCATTGCCGGCGGTTCAGGCCTTATTGGCAAAATATCGCGCTATTGACCCTGACACGCAAATTGATCTCATGTCAGGGAAGGTAGGGGATACGCTGCGCGTCCGCTCTAAAGTCAATTTCCCGTTCCTAGAAACAGTCCCACTTTACAACCCTGTTATTGCCGCAACGGCACTGATGGTCGAGTATATCGAGGTGGCGGAAGATACGCCAAAACCAACGCCCGGATCTCAATCTGCTGCGGAAGGTTTTACGACGAAAGACTTCCCTGCAGGCGAAAATCCATCTGTGAAGTTAATAGAGCCGAAGAGATTGATATATAAAGACAGAGACGGCTTTTTACGTCCGCCAAAAGTTGCCGAGGATATGGTGCGGCTATCGGTTGAAGAAGCCAGGTTACTGCTGAAAAGCATATTGGAGGCTCGTCAGGGCCGATCGGGAGATATTTATTACATGGATCGAAACGTTCCATTTGATACTCCCGCCGATCTTCCGAGAATAACCCTTGTGCTTGGAGAAGACGGAACGCCATGTTTAGTGAAAGGCCGCACTGTTCCTGACGGGGGCGAAACACTCATCGTTATAGGGGCAGGTGAAAAAGGCGATGATCCTTTCGAAGGAAGGATGATATTGTGTTCCGCCATTGTTACGGGCGAGCTTAATAAAGCCATGTCGACGGTAAGGGCGAGTGACTTAATGGGCAAGCCGGTATCGCAACAGGTGGCCGACGCGTCGAAAACAGGCGAAGCGACGAAAGATTTCCCGATGGCGCATGAATCCAGAGTAGATTATGCGGCGAACAGCAGGGCGGAACGGACCATAGCAGAATTATTGGAAGATATAGAAACCGCTACCCCTGAAAAAATTCGAGGGCGTATCATAACGCTTAGTAGCATAGCAAGGAATAATCCCGACAGTGGCGTAAGGCTGCATGCAGGTCAGGCGGCAGCCAGGCTTAAGGTCAAGTTAGCCGGTATTGTCTTTGCTAATGGTGGAACCGTATTTGACATAGAAGAATTTGAGCCAAAAACGGATTATGCAGCAAATTATATAGCTGAGAGAACCATCGGGGAAATGGTAGAAAATGCCGCAGACCCGGATAAAGTCAATGCAAGTCTTATTGTGCTTGAGGACATGGCAATACACAATCGAGACAGCGGGGTCAGATTGCATGCCAGCCGGGCGGCGGCTTCGATCAGACCTATGATAAGCGCCAAAAAAACAGACGCCGGCCCAGCGAAGAGGATTAATACAAAAGATTTCCCGGCGGGAAAAGGTTCCGCGGAACTCAGGCTCGAGAAGAAGGACATAGTAGGCTTGTTGGAAAAAGCCGCCGCTAAGGAAAAAGAACAAATAGATAGTCTTAAACAGCTTCTTGATGAAACAGCAGACGCTTCAGATCTAAGGCAAAAAAGATGGCGCCAGGAAGCGTTGGCGAAACATCAGGCATCTTATACGGTATATTCAGAGGCAGCGCGAGATATAACTCGTATGCCGTCGCCGCGGGCACCCGTTACAGGTGATGCTATTCGGGCATTCTTTGCGAATAGGCGGACCTCTGCCGATACCTCGTCTTTCTTCAGTATGCTTGAAAGCGCAGAATATGGCGTGTATCGCATTAACACTACACTCAGGGCCCTTGAATATTTGATTAAAAATACTCAGGCGGAAGATCGGGCCAGAGCAAAAGAACACTTATCGAAACTCACGGGCAAGAAATACAGTAGCATAGAAAGCTATGAAGTGGATAGCGCCAGGAAATTCATATATGAACAATGGTGGAAAGGCCTTGGCGTTACGGCGCAGCCTCACGTGGTTAGGGTTGCGTTGAATAAGGTTCTCCCCGAAGGGGGCAAGTACGTGCTTACGGTAGCGCTTGACAAGGAAGGCCTCGCATTCCGTCTAAAGAAAAACGGCGAAGTTGAGGCTGCGAAAGACGGTGTGAATTTCAAGCCAGTCAGCGCGGCAGAGCTCAAGAAATACAATGCCGGACCGGTTCCTGAGTTGTCGCGTATGCTGGCGATAAATCCAAGACAAGAGGTCTTATTGGCCGAATATGCAAGTTCTGGCGGCCGCGGTGATTACGATGATACGGGCAGTATAATCGCACTGCCTAGCGGAAAAGGATATTGGGTGGTGCCGGAACTTGGTTCCAAAATAAGCGGCATGCAAACTTATCCTGACCATGACCTGAAAAAGAAGTTATGGTTCACGGAAGAAGTTAATAAAGCGGTCAGGCAATATGTAAGGGATAATGCAGGTTCTGTGGAAGGGGCCGCGAAGAAAGATTTCCCGGCTGGAGATGCGGCGCTATCCTTATACAGGGAAAATGTCATAATTTCCGCGACACAGAATGAGATCACGCTCGCATTCCCTAACGGTAAGCAAGTATCGATGCCCGTAGGCAGTCTCGCGGCAGTTTCGCTTATCAAAGGGCAGTTTGTCGCCGCGATGAAAGATTACAATATCATCTGCGATGAGCACGCCGGCTGGGGTGCATTGAATTTCCTGGACAGGAATACGAACAGGACGGCGCGCCTTAATTTATCCGCCGTATCGGAACGGTCTGTCAGGGAATTCGTTGACGAGCTCCTGCTGCCGGGAAATGAAGATCTTAAGTCTTTCCCTGCGGGGGACGCGGCAGAAGAAATGGCGCTGAGCGTTCCTATCTCAAGGATAGTCGAATGGGATCCTGATTTAGGAGGAGCTTTTCCGATACCGTTTTATATTGAACAGGTAGCGCTTAATACGAGCGATCCTCAAACGGTAAAGAAACTCAACAAGTTGTTTGGTGAGGCTAAAGAGGAAAGGAATGCCAAAGACGGCAACTTCTTCGTTATCTGCAGGAACAGAACGCCTCAAGCATTAATTCAATTGGATGAACGCTTACAATGCGTTGATGTCATAGGCATTGAAGAGGATGTGCATGATCCTGATGGCATATTATTTTCCTGGATTATAGCAAGGTCAAAAATAATGCCAAAGGATATAGTAGTGCCTATACCGGGTACCGGAGTGAATATCGATGTTGGGGGCGGTTTACTGATAAATCCTATCAGCAATATTTCTCTTCACGGCATTGATTGGGGACTGGAGAAGGGCCAGCCGGTATCCGTTGAATTAAAAATCAAAAAACTCGATTCCAAAGGCGGCGCACACGAAGACGTTAAGTCTTTCCCTGCCGGAGAAAAAGCTAATGAAGGTTGGTATTCCGGTGAGCCTGTTGACAGAGAGGACAGGCTTATAACAGAATTAAGGACAATGATGAAGCAGCGCAATATGGATGAAGAAGCTGTGAGAGTAGCTTATCAGGCTTTCAGGCCAAGAATATTTGAGCAGAAGAAGACCGAGCCCTCTTTACTCATCCGTACGGTTTTACGGGTGGCCAGGATGTACGCGGCTCAGAATATAAATCCAGCAGAGGTGTTTAACCGAATGGCCCGGGCAGACCTTGACACGTTAGGCTCGCCGCAGCGCTTGACTGAGACCATTCGCATTCTGCGTGATACATTTGCCGAGAAAACTGCTCCAAAAGTAACGGAGCCCGGGAAAGGCGAAGGGACCAAGGATTTCCCTGCCGGCAAAGCCGGTCTCGGGGCCATGTCGATTCCTGTGGTAGCAGAGCCTTATCTACAGACTGCGCCCGCGCAACGAGCTGGCTCCGCGGCTGAAATGGTGAAACCTGCCGCTACTCCGCGCAATCTTCTCGAACAGGTTCATCCGAACCTCGGCGGCGAAAAGGCTGTTTCGGCAGAACATCCTAATACTGCCCTGGAAATCACTCATCCGGCTCTTGTGAGCCACAAAACAGATGCGGGCACTTCGAGAGAGTCCGTAGAATTCACCAATAAGGATTTCCCAGTATCTTCGGATGCCGGACAGAAGAAGCCCTTATCATTGACGGACGAAATGTCCGCGATGGCCAGGGATGTCGGCATACTGGTCGCTCCGCCGATCAGTAATTACACTTTGTTTACTTCCTACGATTGCTATAAGAACAAAGACGAATTCGAGGAAGATCAGTTCTCTTATGGTAACAGGTTCGGCCTTGTGCAGATAGGAACTAATAAGCCCGAAGCCATCGTGGAGTGGGTGCTTAGCGAAATACGGCATAAGGGATTGAATCCGCAGAATGTAATGGTTCAGCTGCCTAAAGAATTCTCCGAAGACAGCTATAAGGGCGAGCTGGATAAGCTGCTTAGCGAAGCTAAGGGTATCAAGTTCATGATAGTGGACGCGTCCGGTCTTAAGGGTGAGCAGAAGGATAAGAGAGTCGCATACCGACTGAACATGTACTGGATGCTGCTTCTTGCCAGGGCCATAGATCAGGATACTCCGAAGGATTCAAAGCTGTACAGGCTGCTGGAGTTCTTCGTAGCAGCGCACATGAAAGACGTGGAGGGCAAGGCAGCGCTCGTAGAGCAGTATATGGAAGGGCTGAAGAAGAACGAGGTTATAAAGGTTATCCTTTCCTACAGGCCGATAGCCAGGGAAAGCGCAGAGGCCGATTACAACGCTATAGCGAAGGTCGGTATCTCAGCATAATCTTTTATATTAATATTAGCATAAGTAAGGGGATGGCAAATCTGCCATCCCCTTGTTTTTATGAATAATTTGTGTTAACATAAGGATAAAATTTTTTCGCAAGCGGAAGTCAGGCGTTTACTTTTGTGACCGCCTTTCGCTTGCCGCAAATTGCATTGGGCATGCAATTTGCTGTGGAAAAATTTCGATGGCCATCCAACCCGCAAGCCCGTTATCTATGGTGCGGTTTGTCTGGCCTTTCTAGACCGCCCAATGTATCGAAATTTTTAACAGTCGCTCCAGGCGGGCCACAAAAGTTGGCGCCTCCAGCGGTAAGCGAAAAAATTTTTGAAGGAGAGGCTGGGGAAAATTTTTAACCACAGCGCTTAAATGTGCTGTGTCGAGTGGTTCGCATCCGACGCGAAATTTTCAACCATGTGAAAATTTCGCTCGGTAAAATTTCTCGTACGCTGCCTCGAAATTTTAACGCGTCTGCTCACCACATCGCCACATCACATTTCAGCAAGACGCGAAAAATTTTGAGAGATGAAAAATGTTAATAGATACACATTGCCACCTGGATTTTAAGGATTTTGACGCTGACCGGGATGCGGTTTTGGAACGCTCGCGCGCTGCCGGCGTAGAGAGGATCGTAAACGTAGGCAGTTCCGTCGAGGGAAGCCGCAGGGCAGTGGAACTGGCCGCCAAATACGACATGATCTATGCCTCTGTCGGCGTCCATCCGCATGACGCAAAGACGGCCACGGACAAGGTTATGGCAGATCTGCGCGCGTTGGGCAAAGAAGATAAGGTCGTTGCCGTCGGAGAAGTGGGCCTGGATTACTACCGGAACCTGTCTCCTAAGGAAGAACAGCTCGCCGTATTTAAAAAGTTCATACATCTTGCGCGGGACCTGGGCCTGCCGCTGATAATACATTCGAGGGAAGCGGGCACCGAGGCGCTTGATATATTAAAAAAGGAAAATAAGAACGGTGTTGCCGCGGTGATGCATTGTTTTGCCGGGGACAGGGACTTCCTTAACAGGTGCCTGGATGCCGGGCTTTATGTCTCATTCACCGCGAGCCTTACGTTCAAGAACGCTAAAAGTTTAAGGGAAACAGCGGCGGGGATGAGCGTTGAAAAGCTGCTTCTCGAGACTGACGCGCCGTTCCTGGCGCCGCAAAGCTTCCGCGGCAAACGCAATGAGCCTTCGTACCTTACGTATCTCGTAGAGGAATGGTCCGGGATACTGAAATTATCCAAAGAGGATATCGAGAGAGTGACTACGCACAATGCCGATGAGCTATTCGGTTTAGGACTGGAGAACAAACCGAAGGTAGCTTACCAGATACGCCATGGCCTTTATCTGAATATAACGAACAGGTGCACCAATGCCTGTGACTTCTGTGTAAGGAGCCAGACCTCTTTTGTAAAAGGGCATAACCTGAGGCTGGATAAAGAGCCTTCCGCTGAAGAAGTGATCGCCTCGGTCGGTGACCCGAAAAAATACCAAGAAATAGTATTCTGCGGTTACGGTGAACCGACATCGCGGCTGGATGTGGTAAAGGCTGTCGCGAAATGGGCCAGGTCTAAAGGCGCAAAGGTCAGGCTGGTCACGAACGGCCACGGCGACCTGATAAACGGCCGCGTCATCGCCCGTGAGCTCGTCGGGCTCATCGATAAGGTCTCGGTCAGCCTCAATGCGGAATCAGACACCAGATATAACGCGATATGCAAGCCGGAATTCGGCGCCAAGACTTACCTGGCGGTGCAGGATTTCATTAAGTCTTGTGTAAAGAATGGTATCGCCGTAGAAGTCACATGTGTCGATGTTGAAGGAGTAGATGTTAAAAAGTGCGAGGAGATCGCCGCCGCTCTAGGCGCCAGTTTCAGGTTAAGGTCCTTCGGCGTAGTCGGGTAGAGGGAAAAAATTGTTTCGCAAGCGGCAGTCGAGCGTTTACTTTTATGGCCGCCTTGGCGCTTGCCGCAAATTGCATTGGGCATGCAATAATGCTTGTCCAAAATTTTGATGGCCATCCAACCCGCCAGTAGTTAGTCGATGGTGCGGTTTGTCTGGCCTTGCTGGACCGTCCAATGTATCAAAATTTTGAAGAGTCGCTCCAGGCGGACCACAAGAGTTCCGCCATCAGCAGAAGCGAAAAAATTTACGAAGAGGGGAGCATGGCTAAGATTTCGCTGGTCAAATGCGAGAATTACAATTCGGAGAAAGTTTTTGCGGCTGTGAAGCGGTCCGTTGACCTCCTGGGCGGGATAGAACATTTCGTAAGGCCCGGGACGAAAGTCTTGTTGAAGCCCAATCTATTGTCGGCCCGTGTCCCGGAAGACGCTGTCGATACGCACCCGGAAGTCGTCAGGGCGGTGGTCAGGCTGGTCAGATTGGCCGGCGCGGAACCTGTCATCGGCGATTCGCCGGCAGGCTATGGCGCCAATATCGAGGATATATTCACGAAATCGGGGATGAGGAAAGTGTCGGAAGAGGAAGGCGTGGAGCTTATAAAGCTCACGAGCTCAAAAGTCGTGGATGAGATCCCCATCTCGAGGCAAATACTTGATTACGATTGCGTGATATCGATACCTAAGTTCAAAACACACGTTATAACGGTCCTGACGGGCGCTATAAAGAACATGTACGGATCCGTGGTTGGGATGCATAAGCCGCATCTGCATTCTCTGGCGCCGAAGGAAAAGGGTTTCGCCAAGATCGTTGCCAGGATATATTCCATTACCAGGCCCGAGCTTACGGTAGTCGATTCCGTCGTTGCAATGGAGGGGGACGGCCCGTCGGGCGGGGTCCCGCGCGAGATGAAGTTTGTGATGGCAGGCAGCGACGGCGTAGCCATCGATTCCTGCCTTGCGAAAATAGTAGGGCTCAATCCTCTCGATATACTCGTCACCAAAGAGGCATACGGGATGGGGGCAGGTGAGGCGGACCTTGACCTGATAGAAATAGCAGGCGATCCCCTGGATGATTTTATCGTAAAGGATTTCAGGCTGCCTCAGACGACGCTGCTTAAATTCCTGCCGGAAGTAATCGTGAACGGCGTGGCGACGCTGCTGAAATTCCGGCCGTATATCAATGTTTCCATATGCGCAAGGTGCAACCTTTGCAAGATCACCTGCCCTGTCAGCTGCATATCGATAGGGAAGGACCGCTGCACGATAGATTACAAAAAGTGCATAAGGTGCATGTGCTGCCATGAAATATGCCCGTACAAGGCGATATTCATAAAACGCAGCATTCTGACAAAATTGGTGTGGGGATAAATAAACTCAAAACTTGAAACTCAAAAGTCAAAACTTATGTGTCCTTCGGACCTGGATTTTAGCTTTGAGTTTTAAGTTATAGTTTTGATATTTAAAATTTAAGCTTTAAGTTAAAAAGTGCTAGAGAGGCAAGATTATGCCGGTAGAGACTATTGCGTGGAAAGGCGGAAAGTGCGTTTACATCGACCAGACGCTCCTGCCGCATAAAATAAAATTTGTAAAATGCGGCGACATTAGGACGCTCTGGAAGGCCATAAGGACCTTACAGGTGCGCGGTGCGCCCGCGATAGGTATCGCGGGGGCTCTCGGCGTAGTGCTGGGCGTAAAGAATTCAAGGTCCGAAACTTACGGCGGGTTCAAGAAGGATATCGACAGGGCCGTGAAATACCTTGCTTCGTCCAGGCCGACCGCCGTTAATCTGTTCTGGGCTCTTGCGAGGATGAAGCGCATTGCAGAGAATAACTCGTCCGGGCCCGTCGCAAGAATTAAAAAGATATTGCTGAAAGAAGCGCTGAAGATCATCGACGAGGACAAAAGAAACTGCAGGCAGATGGCGCGTTACGGGTCCCGCCTAATAAAAAAAGGCGACACCATACTTACGCATTGCAATGCCGGGGGGCTTGCCACGGCTGACTACGGAACGGCCCTCGGCGTTCTTTTCGAGGCGGCGAGACAGGGCAAGCGCATAAAGGTGTATGCCGACGAGACGCGGCCGCTTTTGCAGGGCGCGAGGCTTACGACATGGGAGCTTTTGCATGAAGGCATCGATACGACGCTCATATGTGATAATATGGCGGCTAGCCTTATGGCCAAGGGCAGGATAGATAAGATATTCGTCGGAGCGGATAGGATAGCGCTTAACGGGGATGCGGCAAATAAGATAGGCACGTACAGCCTTGGGGTTTTGGCAAAGCATCACAGGGTGCCGTTCTATGTAGTCGCCCCGCTTTCCACTTTCGACCTGAATTTGAAAAGCGGCAAGGATATCCCGATAGAAGAGCGCGACGGCGATGAGGTCAGGACCATCCTCGGGAAATTGATTGCCCCGGAAAAAGTCAAAGTCTATAATCCGGCATTTGATGTCACACCGAATGAGCTTATCACGGCAATCATTACGGAAAAAGGCATATTGAGAAAACCATATTCGAAATCTTTTGAAAAACTTAAAGCTTACAACTTATAGCTTAAGGCTAAACATGAAGATACGCGACATAGGCGAGATCGGATTGATAAAACGCATATCCCGAAAGGCCAAATACGGCAAGTCCGTCGTGAAAGGCATCGGAGATGACACGGCAGTATTGAAATGGACTAAAGATAAATACCTGCTTTATACCTGCGATATGCTCGTCGAGGATGTGCACTTCAAGCTGCCGCAGGCTACGCCGTACCGGATAGGGCACAAGGCGCTTGCCCGTAATTTAAGCGACATAGCCGCTATGGGAGGCAAGCCTAAATATGCACTGGTCTCCATCGCCCTGGATCCCGGGAAGAACGTCTCGTTTGCCGACGGTATTTACAAAGGCATGTCCGGCCTTGCTAAAAAATTTAATTTAGATATAGTCGGCGGCGATATCTCCAGGTCGAAAAAGCTGGTCATAGATGTCTCTGTCATAGGGGAGGTTGAAAAGAACAGGCTTACCTTAAGAAGCGGCGCGAGGCCCGGAGATGTCATTTTCATCACAGGTTTGATAGGAGGCTCCTTAAAAGGGAAACATCTTGATTTTACGCCGAGGCTTGCGGAAGCAAGAAGGCTGGTTGAGAATTTCAGGATAAGTTCCATGATAGATGTTTCGGACGGGCTTTTGCTGGACCTGCGGAGGGTACTTGACGCAAGCTCGGCCGGCGCGCGGATATACGAAAACCTTATTCCTCTTTCCGCGCAGGCCCGGTCATTTGAAAGCGGCGTCAGCGAAGGGGAAGACTTCGAGCTTTTATTCACTATGGACAAAAAAGAGGCCGGGAAATTCCTCAGGACGGAATTCGCGAAGATGGAAAGCGGAGCCACTCTCATCGGCGAGGTAATGAACAAATCTTACGGATACAAATTGATCGACAAGAACGGCAAGCAAAGAAAAATAAGCACCAAAGGATACCTGCATTTTTAAAATATGATATCACAAAAAATAGAGGACACCATTGCCGCCGGCGCGCGGCTGGCAAAGAAGCTGAAGAGGGGGGACGTCGTCGCGCTCATAGGAGAACTGGGTGCCGGCAAGACGGTCTTCACCAAGGGCATAGCCGGAGGCCTCGGCGTAAAAGATGCCCGTTATGTCAACAGCCCGACATTTGTCATCATAAAGGAATACAAGGGAAGGCTGCCGCTTTACCACTTCGACCTGTACCGACTCGACGAATCGAGCGTCATAGACGCTGAGAATTTCGAAGAATATTTTTACGGTGACGGCGTTTCGGTGATAGAGTGGGCGGACAAGGCGCGCGGCCTTTTGCCGAAAAAGTATTTTGAGGTGAAACTTTCCGTGGCGGGAGAGAACAAAAGAAAGATCGAGATAAAAAAACGCCCATGAAACTTTTAGCTATCGACACATCTACGGAATTCTTAAGCCTCGCCGTTATGAAGGGCGGCAGGATAGCCGGACGTTTCCACCGGAAGTCTCCCATGCGCCACTCCAGCATGCTCGTTCCGATGATCGACAGGCTTTTGAAAAAGGCCGGGATGAAAGTAGGCGACATAGATTGTTTCGGTGTCAGCATAGGCCCGGGCTCGTTCACGGGGCTTCGCATAGCCGTTGCCACCGTAAAGGGCCTGGCGTACGCGCTGCATAAAAAGATAGTCGTTGTTCCGACGCTGGATGTGATCGCCGCGAACGCCGCCGGCTTTAAAGGCGTAATATGCCCTGTACTGGATGCCAGAAAGAGCAAGGTCTATGCCGCCATATACAGGTCTGACGGGGAAACAATAAAAAAGTTATCCGGATATCTCCTGTTGCCGGCCGAAGAGCTTTTGAAAAAGCTGGAAAAATATGATAATATAATCTTTTTAGGCGACGCGGCCGGTTTGATAGAAAAGTCGCGGCCGCAAGGCCAAACTTTGATACGCAAGATCTGGCATCCCAGGGCCGAGGTGGCGGCGATTTACGCGGAAGGCCTTTATAAAAAGAAGCGTTTCATCAGGGCGGAAGACCTTGAACCATTGTACTTGTATTCAAGCCACTGCGATATAACGGGGAAATAAAATGGCGGAGATGACGGTCAAGACACATAACGGGGTTTCCAAGCCGCGGTACAGGCCTACCTGGGCGGAGATCGACCTTAATGCCATAGAGCACAATTTTAGGCAGGTGAAGAAGCTCGTCGGAAAAGACGTCAATATAATGGTCGTCGTCAAGGCCAACGCTTACGGCCACGGCATAGTCGAGGTATCGACCGTGCTTGAAAAACTCGGCGCCGATTACCTGGGCGTCGCCACAACGGACGAAGCCGTCAGGCTGAGGGAGCACGGCCTGAAAACGCCTATTCTGGTCCTGGGATCTGTCCTGCCGAGCGAGATCCGCATCGCGATGGAAAAAGACGTGACGTTGACTTTATGCAGCGATGAGCTGATGGATGCGGTGAAGAAAGAGGCGGATGAGACAGGCCTTAAGCTGAAAGTTCATGTGAAGGTCGATACCGGCATGGGCCGCATAGGCGTGTGGCACGAAGAGGCGCTCGATTTCCTGAAAAAGGCATCCAGGGAAAAATCCCTGGTGCTCGAAGGTGTATATACGCATTTTTCCAGCGCCGGCAGGGACGATTTTTTTACCAATTACCAGATAGAGGCGTTCGAAAAGCTTCTCGTCGAGGCCGAAAAGAACTGGATAAAAATACCGCTACGCCATGCCGCGAACTCCATCGCGACGGTGGATTTTAAAAGGTCGCACCTGAATCTCGTCAGGCCGGGGCTGATCATTTACGGGATGTACCCGAAACATACATTCCCAAAATTGATCAAATTAAAAAATGCCTTATCCCTTAAGACGAAGATAGTTTATATAAAAGACACGCCCCCGGGCCGTTCGATAAGTTACGGCAGGACGTTCATCACCCAGAAACATACCAGGATAGCCACTTTACCGATAGGTTACGCGGACGGCTACGAGAGGAATCTGTCCAATAAGGCAGAGGTGCTTGTGCGCGGCCATCGCGCGCCTGTAGTCGGCAAGGTCACGATGGACCAGACCATGATAGACATTACGAATGTGAGAGGCGCCCGAATAGGGGATGAGGTGGTTTTAATAGGTAAACAGGGATTCGAGGAAATACGTACCGAAAAGTTAGCACGCCTGGCAGGCACAATAGCCTACGAAGTAGTCTGCAGTATCTCAAACCGCGTCCCGCGCGTCTACAAACCTTAAGGAGAAGGAAATTTTTTTCGCCATGGTGCTTAATGTGCTGCGGCTCGTGGTTCGCAGGGACGTACAATTTTGGACCATGCCAAAATTGTACTCCGTAAAATTTCTCGTACGCTGCCTCGAAATTTTAAGGCCCTACTCACCACTCGCCACATCACATTCAAACAGAAGCGAAAAAAATCTGAGGAGGGAGCCGGAAAATCTACCTTTTGTTAAGGATTTGCTAATTACATTGACATATATATGCTAATATTATATAATTTTAGCTCATTATATGGAGGTACCCCTAAATGAAAAGTGACAAGATAAAGAAAGGTGTTGAAAGGGCCGGGGCAAGGAGCCTTTTATACGCTACCGGCATATCTAAGGATGATATGGCGAAGCCGTTCATAGCGGTCGCCACATCAAGGACGGATATTATACCCGGCCATATACATATGGCAAGGTTGGAGCGCTTCATCGAGCGCGGCATAGCCTCAGGCGGCGGAGTGCCGTTTTTCTTCGGCATTCCCGGTATTTGCGATGGTATCGCTATGGGGCACACGGGGATGAGATATTCGCTTGCTTCGCGCGAACTCATAGCCGACATGATAGAATGCATAATGAAAGCCCATCAATTTGACGGACTTGTCTGTCTTACGAATTGCGATAAGATCACTCCGGGGATGCTAATGGCCGCAGGCAGACTGAATGTCCCGACTATTGTTGTGACAGCCGGGCCTATGATGAGCGGCAACTTAAGAGGCCGCAGGCTTTCTCTGGTCAAGGATACCTTTGAGGCAGTAGGCCGTTTCAAGAAGGGTGAGATATCCCAGGACGAGCTGAGCGCGCTCGAGATGTGCGCATGCCCGGGTGCAGGAGCTTGTCAGGGGCTTTATACGGCAAATTCCATGGCATGTGTTACGGAAGCGCTCGGGATGAGCATGCCTGGCTGCGCGACCGCATTGGCAGTTTCGGCTAAGAAAGACAGGATAGCGCAGGAATCCGGAGAGAAGATAGTCAATATGGTCAGGCGTAACGTGCTGCCCAGGACCATCTGCAGGAAAGAGGCGTTCGCTAACGCGATAAAAGTCGACATGGCGCTCGGCGGTTCTACGAATACGGTCCTGCACATTATGGCTGTAGCGAAAGAATTCGGCATAGATGTGCCCATAGACATGTTCGATGAGATATCGAAACGCACGCCGCATATCTCGAACATATTACCGGGCGGGGAGCATTTCATGGAGGACCTCGATTCGGCAGGCGGCATCCCGGCTATTATGAAGAGGATGAGAAATCAGCTTGACGATATCATGACATCGAGCGGCAGGCTTATAAGCCAGATCGCCAATGACGCGCAGATACTGGATGAGAATGTCATCAGGGATTATAAGAACGCGTATCACAAGGAAGGCGGCATCGCGGTTTTGCGCGGGAACATCGCGCCCGAAGGCGCTGTGGTGAAGCAGACCGCGGTATCCGAAGCCATGATGCGCTTCAAAGGCAAGGCGCGCGTTTTCGATTCCGAAGAATCGTGCATGCAGGCGATTATGGCCGGAAAGATACGAAAAGGCGACTGTGTCGTTATCAGGTACGAAGGCCCGAAAGGCGGCCCG
Organism: Candidatus Omnitrophota bacterium; assembly: GCA_022703295.1. GTDB lineage: Bacteria > Omnitrophota > Gorgyraeia > 2-01-FULL-45-10 > 2-01-FULL-45-10 > JAKLDX01. The sequence goes on along the minus strand of JAKLDX010000002.1, from coordinate 5,614 downwards.
GGCATGAGAGAGATGCTCTCTCCGACTGCCGCGATCGTGGGGATGGGGCTAGCAAATGACGTTGCCCTTATCACTGACGGAAGATTCTCGGGCGGCACGCAAGGGCCGTGCATCGGCCATATTTCTCCAGAAGCTCAGGCTGGCGGAGTTATAGCTATAATCCAGGACGGCGATGAGATATCGATAGATGTCCCAGCCCGCAGGCTGGACCTGAAGGTTGACGATAATGAAATAAAGGCAAGACTTGCAAAATGGAAAGCCCCTGAGGCAAAAGAGACCGAAGGATATCTCGCGAGATACGCGAAGTTTGTCTCTTCAGCATCAGAAGGCGCGATCCTTAAGGTATAACATGAAAATGACAGGCGCACAGATACTTATCGAGTCACTCAGGAAAGAAGGGGTCGAAATCATATTCGGTTACCCCGGAGGCCAGGTGCTGCCCATTTTCGACAAGCTGTATGACGCGCCGATAAAGCTCATCCTGACGCGCCATGAACAGGCGGCAGCGCATGCGGCCGACGGTTACGCCAGGGCGACCGGTAAGGTCGGAGTCTGCCTTGCTACATCGGGCCCGGGCGCGACAAACCTCGTGACCGGCATCGCGACGGCGTACATGGATTCGGTCCCGATGGTCGCGATAACCGGCCAGGTCAAGAGTTTCCTGATAGGTAACGACGCGTTTCAGGAGGCTGACATAACGGGTATCACAAGGCCGATCACCAAGCATAATTATCTGGTCGAGGACATCAAAGACCTGACGCGTATAATAAAAGAGGCGTTCCATATAGCTTCTACAGGCAGGCCCGGGCCTGTCCTAATAGATTTTCCGTCAGACATCCAGATGAAAGAGGCGGAGTTCGTCTATCCGGAGAAGATAGATATACGGGGATACAAGCCGACTTACGAAGGCCATCCCGGGCAGATAAAGAGGGCGGCTAAAGTCATATCGGAATCGCGGCGGCCGATACTTTATGTGGGCGGCGGCGCGATAAGTTCCGAGGCCTCGGAAGAGGTTTATGAGCTTGCGGTTAAGAATGACATACCAGTGACGACCACACTGTTGGGGCTGGGCGTCTTCCCGCAGGACAATAAATTGTCCCTTGGCATGCTCGGCATGCATGGTACCGCTTACGCGAACCATTCGATAATGGGGTCTGACCTTATCATAGCTGTCGGCGCTAGGTTTGACGACAGGGTTACCGGCAAGCTGGATGAATTTGCCCCGCAGGCAAAGGTCATCCATATCGACATAGACCCGGCGAGCGTTTCAAAGAGCGTCGCGGTTGACGTGCCGATAGTCGGGGACGCGAAGGCCATATTGAAAAAATTAAATAAGCTTATCAAGAAACCGGATACCAAAGAATGGATAAAGAAGGTTGAGGACTGGAAAGATAAGCATCCGCTGAAATTCAAGGACGACGACAAGGTCAGGCCGCAGTATATCCTCCAGGAGATATATAAGGCCACTAAAGGCGATGCGATCATCTGCACGGAAGTCGGTCAGCACCAGATGTGGGCAGCGCAGTTCTATAAATTCATGAAACCGAGGACGATGATATCGTCCGGCGGGCTGGGCACCATGGGTTACGGATTTCCCGCCGCAATAGGCGCGCAGATCGGCAAGCCGAAAGCGACGGTCTTTGATATAGCGGGCGACGGCTCGATACAGATGAACATACAGGAACTGGCTACGGCGGTCATAAACAAACTTCCCGTCAAGGTTGCCATATTTAATAACTGCTATCTCGGTATGGTGAGGCAGTGGCAGGAATTATTTTATAAGAAGCGCTATTCCTACACATGCCTGGGCGCTGGCTGCCCTGACTTTATCAAACTTGCCGAGAGTTACGGCGCGATAGGCATAAGAGTTACCAAGAAGAGCGAGGTCAGGCCGGCGATCGACAGGGCGCTCGAGATAAATAACACCGTATTCATCGATTTCCACATCGAGAAAGAAGAGAACGTCTTCCCGATGGTGCCGGCGGGCGAAGCGATAAACAAGATGCTGGACGGCGGGCTGGCGTAGAGTCAGCTTTAAGCCGTAAGCTTAAAGCTTATAACTTACAGCTAAAAAGGTCGATAGACACATGAAACACACAATATCAGTCTTAGTGGAGAATAAGTTCGGCGTGCTCGCGCGGATATCAGGCCTTTTCAGCGCGCGCGGGTTCAATATATCGTCTTTGGCTGTCGGTGAGACGGAGGATCCGAGTGTCTCAAGGATGACCATAGGCGTGGAAGGTGATGATAAGACGCTCGAACAGATAAAAAAACAGCTGAATAAACTCATCGATGTCATAAAGGTCGTCGACTTTAAAGAGGGCGAATTTATCGACCGCGAGCTTGTGCTTGTCAAGGTGGCAGTGACCGCGAAGAACAGGAAAGAGGTCCTGGAGTCGATAGAATCATTCGGCGCCAGGATAGAGAACGCCGGTTCGAAGTCGATAAGCATCGAGGCGACGGGTGACCAGACAAGGATAAAGGCGCTCCTGGAGCTTCTGCGGCCGTTCGGTATATTGGAGGTGGTGAGGACGGGCAGGGTCGCGATGAGTACGGAAGATAAGGGGTTGAAGGCAGAGGGGAAGCCGGAAGTTAATGAGTAGCTGTAAGTTGTAAGCTATAAGCCGTAAGCTGTAAGAAAGCTTATAGCTAAAAACCGAAAGGAGCAGGAAGGAAATGGCAAAGATTTATTATGACAATGACGCGGATTTGAATTTGTTGAAGGGAAAAAAGATAGCGGTTATCGGATATGGTATCCAGGGCCGCGGGCAGAGTTTGAATTTAAGGGATTCCGGGCTTGATGTTGTCGTGAGCGAACTTCCGGGTACCGCGAATTACGAGCAGGCTAAGAAGGACGGTTTTAATCCGGTTTCGGCAAAAGAGGCATCGGCGCAGGCTGACATAATTCAGATATTGACCGAAGACCACGTCCAGGCAAAAGTTTACAAGAATGAGATAGCCGCGAATATGACGAAGGGAAAGGCGCTTCTATTTTCCCACGGATTCAATATAAGGTTCAAGCAGATAAAGCCGTCTAAGAAGATCGACGTCATCATGGTCGCTCCTAAAGGACCAGGTGCATTGGTGCGCAGGATGTACGAAGAGGGTAAAGGAGTTCCTTGCCTTGTCGCAGTGTTCCAGGACGCGACAGGCAACGCCAAGAAGGTCGCGCTTGCGTATGCAAAGGGCATAGGCGGGACGAGGGCCGGCGTAATCGAAACGACATTTGACGAAGAGACGGAAACAGACCTCTTCGGAGAGCAGGCAGTGCTTTGCGGCGGAGCCACGGAGCTTATCAAGGCAGGGTTCGACACGCTCGTTGCCGCGGGATACCAGCCGGAGATAGCGTATTTCGAGGTCCTGCATGAGCTGAAACTTATCACCGACCTCATCCAGGAAAAAGGCATAGACGGAATGAGGTGCAGGGTTTCGAATACAGCGTGCTACGGCGATGTGACGCGAGGCAAGAAGATAATTACCGAGAGAACAAGAAAAGCGATGCAGAAGATGCTCAAAGAGATAAAGAGCGGAAAATTCGCCCGCGAATGGATAAAAGAGAACGAGACGGGCAGGCAGAATTTCAACGCGATACTGAAGGCCGAAAGAGAGCATCCGATAGAGAAGGTCGGCGAGAGCTTAAGAAAGATGATGCCGTGGATGGAGAAAAAATAAATTTTTCGATGCAGCGCTTAATGCGCTGTGTTGAGTAGTTCGCAGCCAACGCAAAATTTTGAACCATGTCAAAATTTTGCTCGGTAAAATTTCTCGTACGCTGCCTCGAAATTTTAACGTGTCTGCTCACCACTCGCCACATCGCATTACAGGAGAACGAAAAATTTATTTTTAAATAGGTGGAAAAATGAAAGATGGGAAAATAATAATATTCGATACAACGCTGAGGGATGGGGAGCAGTCGCCGGGGGCGAGCCTCAACATAACGGAGAAGCTTGAGATAGCCAGGCAGCTCGCGGTCCTGGGCGTTGACGTTATCGAGGCGGGGTTCCCGATCTCAAGTCCCGGTGACTTCGAGGCTGTAAAGACGGTCGCTAAAAGCATAAGGGGGCCTGTCATATGCGGCCTGGCGAGGGCGATAGAAAAAGATATCGATGCCGCTTACAACGCGGTTAAATTTTCTGCCCGGCCGAGGATACATGTATTCCTGGCCACATCCAAGATACACATGAAGTATAAATTGAAAAAGGCGGAAGATGAGATACTGAGGCTCGCGGTAGCTTCGGTCAAATACGCCAAGTCCAAATGCCAGGATGTAGAATTTTCTCCTGAAGATGCGTCCAGGACGGAAAGCGCCTTTTTGCATAAGGTCGTAGAATCCGTTATAGACGCCGGCGCCACAACTGTCAATATCCCGGACACGGTCGGATATTCCACGCCCTTTGAGTTTGCCGCGATCATAAAGGGGTTGAAGGAGAACGTCCCTAATATTGACAAGTGCGTGATATCCGTTCATTGCCATAATGATCTCGGCCTGAGCGTATCCAATTCGCTCGCTGCTGTGATCAACGGCGCAAGGCAGGTGGAGTGCACGATGAACGGGCTGGGCGAGCGCGCAGGCAACGCGTCACTGGAAGAGATAGTCATGGCTATAAAGACGAGGCCCGACATCTTCAGCGGCGCCAACACGTCTATAAACACGAAAGAGCTTTACAAGACGAGCCGCCTTGTGTCGAAGCTGACCGGCATGATGGTCCAGCCGAACAAGGCCATCATAGGCTCAAATGCGTTTGCGCATGAATCCGGCATTCATCAGGATGGTGTTTTGAAGGAGAGGATAACCTACGAGATAATGAAGCCCGAGGATGTAGGTTTCGAGTCGACGAACCTTGTCCTGGGAAAACATTCCGGCAGGCATGCGTTTACCGAGAGGTTGAAAAAGCTGGGCTTCGAATTGACCAGGGAACAGACGGAAAAGGCATTCGACCGTTTCAAGGTACTCGCGGACAAGAAGAAAGAGATATTTGATGAGGACCTCGAGACGATCGTCGAAGAAGAGATATCTAAGATACCCGAGAAATTCCATCTGGTGCATTTCCACATCTCTTCAGGCGACCAGGTCAAGCCTACGGCCACGATAGAGTTGAAATTTAAAAATAAAGCGCTGAAAGCCGTTTCCACCGGAGACGGCCCTGTCGATGCCTGCTACAAAGCCATCGACAAGATCACGGGGGCGAAGGGTAAGCTCATGGATTATCAGATAAGGAGTGTCACGAGCGGTAAGGACGCGCTCGGTGAGGTCTCCGTGAAGATCGAGTCCAAGGGCAGGGTGGTTTCGGGCAGGGGCGCTAGCACAGATATAATAGAGGCGAGCATAAAGGCTTATATCAATGCGGCCAATAAGCTCGTGTACGAAAAATAGCTGTAAGTTGTAAGCTATAAGCGATAAGTCGAAGAAGCTTTAAGCTTATGGCTTAAGACTTACGGCTTCTTTATGATTATGACAAAACTTAAATACGGCATAATAGGGCATCCGATAAAGCATTCGCTCTCACCGGCTATGCATGGCGCGGCATTCAATGCGCTGGGCATAGACGCGGAATACCGCCTGTATGATATCGAGCCTCCGGACGTGGTGAAATTTCTCGAGAATTGCGGCAGC
>JAKLDX010000199.1 GCA_022703295.1 Candidatus Omnitrophota bacterium | reverse complement strand
ACCATAGGAACATCGGCCTCATGTATATAGAACGGGACATTCAGGCCTTTATTCAGGTCCATGACGGCTTTCACATGGTCAAAATGTCCGTGCGTTGCAACGATCCCTTTCACGGAAAGAGCATTTTCCTTCACAACCGACAGAACGTCTTGAGGCCTTCCGCCGATATCTATAACAAAGGCCTCCTTTGAGATCTCATCGAAAGCGATATAACAGTTCGTCTGAATGGGGCCTACAACTAGAGTTAATATTTTCATCTTTTTTAGGGTCTGGCCGACGGCCCCGATCGGATCGAGGCAACCTGCTGTTCTACAAAGCCGACGGTCAGGCTTGAACTGACGACCTGCGGTTTACAAAACCGCTGCTCTACCAACTGAGCTACGTCGGCAAAATGCAAAATTCATCTACAAAACAAAACGTCGTACTGCTCTACCAGCTTAGCCCTGCCTGCCGGCAGGCAGGTACGTCGGCGCTTGATCTAATTCTTTTTATTTTCCAGGACTTCTTTGACAACTTCTCTGAGCTCGTCAAGATCGAATAATTTGACGATATATGCGGCAACACCCAAAGACAATCCTTTATATCTGTCGGTCGCCTGGTCCTTGGCGGTAAGAAAAACCACAGGGATGTTCGTGGTCCCGGGATCTTCTTTCAACTTTTTCACAAGCTCATATCCGTCCATGTGCGGCATCATCACGTCGGCCACAATAAGATCAGGCTTG
>JAKLDX010000198.1 GCA_022703295.1 Candidatus Omnitrophota bacterium | reverse complement strand
CGAATGCTTCGGCAGGCCGGAGGGCCAAAAAGCAACACAGCACTTTTTGGGCCCGAAGGCAAAATCGTTTAGTGGTGCCCGCACCAAGAATCGAACTTGGAACCTTGACATTAAGAGTGTCCTGCTCTGCCAATTGAGCTATGCGGGCGTCGTCAAGTAAGGGTGTATTATAGCTAATTTTATAATATATGTAAAGATGATTTTTAGGTAAATTGGATGAATATGCGGAAATATCGCTTATTATACGCTCTGAGCCAGGGGGTCTTCCAGGTAAATCCTGTGGGGCCTTATATTGCAGTCTTTTAATATTTCATTTACGCCGGGGAGTATCTGAAAGGTCAATTCCCCGCTCCTTGCAGTCCCCTCGAAAAGCACAGATACCGCAAGCTGGCGGTCATATTGCTCGGTAAAGAATACCCTTATTAGAAACCTCTTCCCTTCTATTGAAAACGGGTAATACCTGGTCCATCTCTGCTTGATTATATCGATACGCTCAAGGTCAAATTTCACTTCCGAAAAATTGCGGAGGAAACTACCGTATTTATCTATCAGGGCCTCTTTTGAATATCTTACGTTGTTAGCCGATCCGTAGCCGGTATCAAGCTTATATATGAATAACGCAAGACACAATACATCGGATAATTTTTTAAGACAGATCTGTGGATCTTTAAGATCTATTTTAGTGGGTGGATTAAGCGCCTGCAGTTCTGCATGTAAACCTTGCGGCGATGAGGAGCTTTGAACCAAAAAGAAAACAGTTAATATAACTGCGAGTCTTTTCTTGTTCACCAGACCTCGTTCTTTCTGAAATGAAGTATATCACAAGATCTGGCTTTTGCAAGTACCTAACAGGAAAATTGGCCTCAAGTCCAAATAGTCACTGACTTGAGATGGTGCGGGCGGAGGGACTTGAACCCCCAAGCCTTACGGCACATGGTCCTAAGCCA
>JAKLDX010000197.1 GCA_022703295.1 Candidatus Omnitrophota bacterium | reverse complement strand
AATTTCTAGGCAGCGTACGAGAAATTTTACCGAGCGAAATTTTCACATGGTTGAAAATTTCGCGTCGGCTGCGAACCACTCGACACAGCACATTGACTAGCTGTGGCGAAAAAATTTTATCTTACTAATCTCTCGGCGATCTGGATGGCGTTGAGCGCGGCGCCTTTTCGGATGTTGTCTGCGACAACCCATAATGAAAGACCGTTCCTGATAGATTCGTCCTGCCGGATCCTGCCGACGAAAGTCTCGTCCTTGCCCTCCGCGGCAACCGGCATCGGATACGATTTATTCTCCGGGTCGTCTACGACGATGACGCCTTCTGCCTTAGAAAGGAGCTTTCTTGCTTCGTCCGGCGCGATATGCCTCTCGGTCTCTATGTTTACGCTTTCGGAATGCGCGTACATGACCGGCACCCTGACGCAAGTGGCGTTCACCTGGATAGAGGGATCGCCCATTATCTTTCTCGTCTCGTTGACCATCTTCATCTCTTCTTTGGTATAGCCGTTCTCGAGAAAAACGTCGATCTGAGGTATAAGGTTAAATGCTATCTGATGAGGAAACTCTACCGGAGTGACCTTCTTTTTAAGAAGAAAGGTCTTGGATTGTTCCCATAGTTCCAATACCTTCTTCTGTCCGGCCCCCGAAACAGACTGGAATGTGGTAACGACTATCCTCTTGATCCTGGCTGCCTTGTGTATCGGCCAGAGAGCAACCACCATCTGTATGGTGGAGCAGTTGGGATTAGCGATGATGCCTTTATGCTCTTTTATTTGTTCTGGATTCACTTCCGGCACGACGAGCGGCACATTCTTGTCCATCCTGAACGCGCTGGAATTATCGACGCACACGGCCCCGGCCTTTACCGCGCTGGGTAAAAATTCGAGGCTTCTTGACGCGCCGGCACTCGCCAGGACTATATCGATGTCTTTAAACGAATCGTGTGTCAGGACCTCGACCGGGTACAGCCTTCCGTTGAATTTTAATTTCTTGCCTTTTGAACGCTCGGATGCAAGCAGCTTTATATTTTTGATCGGGAATTTTCTTTCCTCCAGGATCTGCAAAAAAGAAGTTCCCACAGCCCCCGTCGCGCCCATGACTGCTACATTGTATCGCTTCATAAAAGTCCTTTTTAGATTTAAGCTACAAGCTGTAAGGGATAAGCTAAAGAAGCTTAAAGCTTAAGGCTTATAGCTTACAGCTGTTACAGATTCTCCACTACGAGATCCCCGACCTCTTCGGTCGAATAACCCATTTTCCCCGCCGCCAGGCTTTTCAATTTCGTCGAGGCTATTTTTATGACGGCATTTTCCACCGCTTTACCGGCCTTCTCTTCCCCTATATTCTCCAGAAGCATCCCGGCCGCGCAGATAGCAGCAAGCGGATTTATCACGTGCTTTCCGGTATATTTAGGAGCGGAGCCGCCTATC
>JAKLDX010000196.1 GCA_022703295.1 Candidatus Omnitrophota bacterium | reverse complement strand
CAAAAATCCTTCCCGAGCCTCACTATCAGTGCGTGATATTCATTGAATAATCTTCTGTCGTCGGGCAAAGACTCCGTGAAAATCTTCTGGGCCTCGTCATAACCCACGTCTTCCCCGAAAAAACCGTGTCTTGAGAATATCCTTTTAGTATACGCGTCTATGACAAAAATCTTCTTCTCCAGGGCATATAGTAATATTGAATCACATGTCTCCGGCCCTATGCCGTTCACATTTAAAAGCTCCTTCCTCAAAAGATCCGTCCGCTTACGGGAAAGCTTTTTCAGGTCAAAGCTATGCTGTTTCCTCAGGTAGCACAGAAGGTTCTTAAGCCTTCCGGCCTTCACATTATAATATCCCGCGGGCCTTATAAGCCTTGCAAGTTTTTGCCTGCTCAGAGAATCGATGCTTTCCGGGGAGCTCAGGGCGCCGGCCTTTTTCAGGTTTTCTATGGCTTTCTCTACATTAGACCATGCTGTATTCTGGGTCAATACCGCACCCACCATTACTTCGAAGCTTGTTTCGCCCGGCCACCAGGCTTGCGGTCCGTAATAGTTAAATAACCTGTCGTATATCTTCAGGATATACTTTGCGCTCTTTCTGCGTTTCACAGCCTGCCTGACTTTTTTAGATATCGAAAACCGCCTATCACGCCCCATGCATCCTTTGCCTCGATGGTAAAAACGGGATCTACACCCATCTCTCCCAGCGTATTAAAAAGGCTCTCAAAATCTATCCTGCCCCTGCCCAGCGGAAGATGGGCATCGCGATCCCCCATGTTATCCGATAAGTGCACTTCTTTTATATAGTCCCGGGGATAATCGCGCAGGAATAATGACGCCTTCTTTTCGCCAAAAACCTCAAAATGCCCTATGTCGAAGCACGCTTTCAGATTTTCGCTTCCAACCTCATCCAGAAGTTTTATTATTGGCCATGCGGATCTTTCGCCGTGGTTCTCAAGCAAAATAACAACCCCTCTCTCGCGGGCTATTGCAGCCATTTTGCCCCAAAAATTCGCGGCTTCTTTAAGCCATTCCGAGAAATTGTTTTCTGCGCACTCCGCATGCATCACCATAGCATGCGCACCTATAGATGCGCATATATCGACCGCTTTAAAGCATGATCCGATTACACTATCAGTATATCCCGCCGAATGGTCATACACCGGCCCATGGACCCTCCTTAAAATATTGGCTGCATCCAATGTACTTTTAAGGGCGAAGAATTCATCCTTGACTATATTTTCCGTTATTTCGGGCGAAAAATATATCTCGCAATTTATACCGAACCTTCTTAGAAGAAAGAGATACAATCGATTCGACAGGTCAGGATATGTGACCTGGATAAAAAGCTTATCTTTATGGATTTTGTTCATAGGCAGCGTAAATATCAAAAAATAGCGTCTGCAGCCGCTTTTATCCGTTTGGATATCGGCGGATGATCATAGAATAAAAACTCCACGACGGGATTAGGGCTTTCGTCCGACAGATTCTTGGCTGCAAGTTTTTCCATGAGGGAGATAAACGGCTCTTTTTTTCCTGTTGCCCTAAGGG
>JAKLDX010000195.1 GCA_022703295.1 Candidatus Omnitrophota bacterium | reverse complement strand
TCTTCTACCGGCCTTAAGATGTTCCTGCGCACCCATTCACACTGGAAACGGTCTATCATAGCCTTGAGCTGCGCGCTGACGCTGCCGAAATATAACGGCGAGGCCAAGATTATTCCATCTGCGGAATGCGCCTCTTTATATACGATATCCATGCCGTCACGGATAACGCACCGCCCGGTATCATCGCATCCGCCGCAGGACTGACATGGTTTAATGTCTAGCTCGTTCAATATGAGCTTTTTTGTAACCGCCCCTTCCGACCTGGCGCCTTTAAGAGCGTCTTCCAGTAAAATTTCGGTGTTGCCGCGGCGCCTGGGGCTTCCGCATATACCCAATATCTTCATCTATGATCTACCACCTGTTTATATGGGATACGCTGTGAATCGAATTGAAATCCGGAGTATTCTTTAAATGCTTTCAGGTATTGCCTGGATGCCGGCGTGTGAATTGGCCCATTCTATCGCGGGGAACCTATCGACACTAACTGGCCTTATCCTCGGGAACCTTAAGACCTATCTTCTTGGCTATATCAAAAAACTCTTTATCGCTTATATCGTCGAGGGTCTTGCGGCGCTTGTCCAACTGCTCGTTGAACTTTATGGACTTTTCCTGCATCATCTCGTGGGTCTCTTCTGAACCGCCGTACAGCCGGAAGTTTTTACCCCTGGTTATCCTCACATGGCCGTCTTTGGCGTCGAGGCCGAGACCCAATAAAACTTTACGGTAATGTCTGTTCATTTTTTTATCCTGTAAACGGTATCGCCTATTCGTACACGGTCTTTAACCATAAGGCCTATCTCCATGCCCTTTTTACCCTCTTCTATAGGTTTATGGTCGAGCTGGATCGACAAGACCTGCTCCTTGAAATCGGTAGTGTGTCCTTTTATGTATATCTCATCGCCCACATGAAGAGTTCCCTTCATGATCTTTACCGCGGCCGCGTTAACATGCGGAAAATAATGCGTCGCCTCCCCTATCATCTCCAGAGAAGGATCAACAGCCTCTTTCTTAGCCGGCTTGCGCGGCTGTGCCTTAGATGCCTTGCGAGGCTTTTTTACTTTACTTACGACCTTTTTCTTGCGGACAACTTTCTTTGGCTTCCTGGAACCGGAGCTCGCTTTTTTTGCCATAGCCCACCTCCGTTATTTTGTCATATTATATTATTCAAAAAACCTATTTTCAAGCTCTTTTGTGCCGGGGCTTGACCTTGCAAAAATAATATTTCGCGGAATCAAGCGGGCAGCCTTCGCATCGCGCCTTTGGCCTGCAAAAATTCTTTCCCAGATTAACTATGAGGGCGTGATATTCGTTGAATAGTCTTTCTTCCGAAGGCAGATTTTTCATGAAGACTTCACGTATCGTCTCGTAATCTTCGTCGCCCGATATCAATCCGTGGCGCGAAAAGATCCTCCTTGTGTAAGCGTCTACCACAAAGACCGGACGGCCAAACGCATATAGCAATATGGAGTCGGCGGTCTCCGGACCTATCCCGTGAACGCCCAGAAGTTCTTTCCGGAGATCGCCGGTTTTTATCGACGAGACTTTGCGCATATCTGGGCCAAGCCTGCCGTGTAAAAAATCTAAACAGCACTTTAGGCGCTTGGCCTTAATATTATAATACCCAGCCGGCCTTATAAGACCGGCAAGCCTGGAGGGTCC
>JAKLDX010000194.1 GCA_022703295.1 Candidatus Omnitrophota bacterium | reverse complement strand
AACGCCTTCTGAACAAAGACGATTATAATACATGATATCGAGCCTACACCGGCCATTAACAAAAAAAACACGGCCATTATGAAACGCATATTGCTGTATGAAATAAGGTGTTTAAACCCTTCCCTCATCTCGCTTAAGATGGATTTTCTGATCGAATCCTCAAGGGCCTTTTTGGTCACCTTGAGGTCTTCGCTGACATGGTTGATGAATTCACGCTGGGCCATCATCGCTATAAAGGCCGCCGATATAAAAAATGTGGCGCTGTCGATATAAAATCCTCCTATGGCGCCTATGTAAGCTATATTGACTATTATTCCCGCGACCACCAGCCCGACTACATTCCCTATCATGTGGGTCGTATCGTTCAATGTGTTCGCTATAAGTAATTTTTCCTTTGAGACTATCTCCGGTATTATGGCCATCTTCGAGGGAATAAAAAATCTGGAAATAGTGAAAACTATAAAGATTACAAGGTAGATCGCCAGTATCTGGTTTGATTTTATATACAGGGGTATCAGGAGCACGAGGACTCCTCTTAAAATATCCGATATGATCATGGTATTCCTGCGGTTGAGCCTGTCGACCCAGGCGCCCGCTATCGGCCCGATTATGAATACGGGTATTATGGTAAAAGATATGAGCTTAGCTAACGCGACTTCCGAGCCGGGATTACGCTGATAGACCAGCGCTACCAGCGCCATCTGATTTAACCTGTCACCGAAATTGGATATAAGCTGGCCCAGCCACAAAAAAAGAAAATTCCTGTTTGTGAGGACATCCCTGAATCTTGTCATAGCCTGTATCCCGTTTTAGCCTTCTCAGATCGTCTTCTTGTCCGGAACCGAAAATATCCTGCCGCCGAGATGCTGCATTATCCTCGGCCCGCTACTCTCCGTAAGCCATCTGTCCGTAAATATTTTTTTTTCGGCTTCAGCGTATACGACGTCGCCCAATATTACGCTGTATTTCTTCAGAAGGTTCTCGTCTTTATGAAGCTTGCACTCCAGTATGCCTATCGCGGATTTTAATCGCGGAGATTTCACCTTCTTCGAATTTTCTTTCATGAGGCCGTATTTTTCAAATTTATCTATTTTGGAACCCGAGACACTGCCCAGAGACCTGACGGTTCCCGCCATATCGCTGGAGGGTATATTTATCACAAAATCCCCGGTCTGCAAAATGGCCTTATGGATGAAGTGGTCTTTCCATATTTCCAGCGCTATTAACGGAGGATCGTCCGATACCGGCATGTGCCATGCTATCGGCGTAAGGCCGGCCCTGTCATTTAATACCGAGCTTATCAACACTACCGGCCCCGGGCCTATGAGCCTGTACGCCGTCGATAACGGAACCGCTTTTCTCATATGCATCCTCCTACCATCGCCATGCCGACCCGACATAGGCGGCTGATTCTTTTTTCGATCTCAGTAGCCGCAGGAACGCCTCACCATTGCCTTTCAACAGCCTGCGGGACAACTCAAGGCTTATACCAAGGTCTCTGCCGGCCGCATCGTCCTTTAATTCAAAACATATCGTATCCTTACCGGCAAGCCTTGCTTCCGCGCCGAATGTTACCGCGCTTATTCTGCCGTCGGCATACGATATCTCAAAACTTAATCCCGAACCCTTCTTCAGCAGCCATCTGCCGGAAATAGTGACCACCTGTTTCACCGGCCTTATCCTGCCGTTCAGCCTTATCCCTAATTCATATT
>JAKLDX010000193.1 GCA_022703295.1 Candidatus Omnitrophota bacterium | reverse complement strand
TAGTAGCGCTGCGCACAAGAAGTACGTCGTAATCCTTTATCGTTTTCTTGAGCTCTTCCGGCGTAAGCTTTGTATTGACCTCTACTTTAAAATCTTTTTCTTTCTCCAGGATATCAACCGCTTCTTTCGAAAGGGAATCACTTATCAGCACCTTGTAAGCCATCTTAATTCTCCTCGCTATAGCATCATTTTAACTCAAAACTTATAGCTAAAAACTCAAACCTGTAGTGCCTTTCGGGCCTGAATCGGACCGGGATTTTAGTTTTAAGTTTTGACATTTGAGTTTTGAGTTTATTTCAGTATCTTCTGCGCCGCCTCGACGCCTGTGCCGGCCTTGAATTTATATCCGAGCTTCGCAAGTGCCAGTTCGAGCGCCTTTATCGCCTCTATAGTATGCTCCCGGTCTATACCGCCCATATGCGCGACCCTGAATATCTTCCCCTTGAGGTCTCCTTGTCCTCCGGCAAAAGTAACACCAAGCTCTGTCTTGAGGAGTTTTATCAGGTCGTCAGCATTAATGCCCGCCGGCGCGTTCACTCCTGTAACTGCGGATGAAGGCGACTTGGAAAATATAGTAAGGCCGAGCGCCTTGCATGCCGCCCTGAACGCCTTTGCCTGATTCTGATGTTCGGCTATCGTCTTGTCTATACCCTGGGCGTTCACTCTTTCCACCGCTTTCTTGAGGCCTATCACCAGAGTTATTGCCGACGTGAACGGCGTGTCAGTGTCGTCGTATGCCTTTTTGTATTTTTTGAAATTAAAATAAAATTTTGGCAATTTGGATGCCTCGACGGCCTTCCATGCCTTCGGACTGACAGAACAGAACGCCAGGCCCGGCGGTATCATGAGCCCTTTTTGCGAGCCGCACACCGCGATATCAACGCCCCATTTATCATTTTCAAAATCGTCCGCGCCGAGGCCGCTTATGACATCGACTACATATAATGCATCGGTCTTTTTGATCACTTCACCGATCGCTTTTATATCATACACGGTTGCCGTTGAAGTTTCGCAGAGCGTAGTATAAACGGCTTTCACATCCGGATTTTTCTTTAGAAGTTCCGCTATGATCTCGGGCTTGGGCGCACTCCCCCATTCAACATCGACATTGATAACCTCGACGCCGTATGCCTTTGCTATCTCGCCGAACCTTTCCCCGAACTTTCCTCCGCGTACCACTATGACCTTATCGCCGTGGGAAAGGACATTCACTATAGAAGCTTCCATAGCTCCGGTCCCGCTCGATGTAAAGGTGAATACGTCATTCGACGTCTTGAATATCTTCTTCAAGCCTTCCGTGGCGTCTTTAAATATAGCCTGATACTCCTTTGTCCTGTGGTGGATCATAGGCTTGGCCATTTCATTTCTTATATCTTCCGGCACCGGCGTAGGCCCGGGAGTCATTAAATATTTTTTATTCATCTCTTTCTCCTCAGAAAAATTATTTTAACTTAAAACTTAGAACTAAAAACTCAAACCTGTAGTGCCTTTCGGGCCTGAATCGGACCGGGATTTTAGTTTTAAGTTTTGAGCTTTAAGTTAATTCCTTATTTTTTCTTCTTCGATATGTTCTCGATAACTTCGTCGACTATCCCGTATTCTTTGGCTTCCGCGGCAGACATAAAATAGTCCCTGTCCGTGTCCTTTTTTATCTTATCCAAAGGCTGTTTCGTGTGCTGCGCGAGTATCTCCTCTATCCTGGATCGCAGCCTTAATATCTCCTGAGCCTGTATGCTGATATCGGTTGCCTGGCCCTGAACCCCGCCCCACGGCTGGTGTATCATTATCCTGGCAT
>JAKLDX010000192.1 GCA_022703295.1 Candidatus Omnitrophota bacterium | reverse complement strand
AGCCTTTAGGCATTTTACGGACTTTATCGCCGTGGCTCATCCACGAAGTGCTGCTTTTCGGGATGCCTTTAAATAGAAAGTTGTGCGCGGTAACTGTGAACGTCGCGCGTCCGTATTCGCGCGAATGTGCCCTTTCCACCTCACCGCCCAGCGTTTTTGCCATGAGCTGCATCCCGTAGCATATGCCCAGGACCGGTATACCGAGGCTTAATATACTTTTATCGCATGTAGGAGCGCCTTTGGCATATACGCTTGCCGGGCCGCCCGAAAAAATTATACCCTTTACGATTTTCGTGTCGATCGAATCAGTCGAGATGGTCGGGGGGACTATCTCGCAGAATACATTCAGCTCTCTTACCTTGCGGGCTATCAGCTGATTATATTGCGAGCCGAAATCTATGATAAGTATGCTCTCTCTGGCCATATTATTTTCCTAACCCCCTGCACCGTGTCCGCTCAAGCGCTTTCTTTGAAGGAGGTTTGCATATCTGCGTAGGATAATTACCGGTAAAACAGGCAGTGCAAAATTCCTCCCTTGGTATCATCATGGAATTTAGCATTCCGTCCAGGCTGAGGTATTTCAGGCTGTCAACTCCTATGAACTGTTTTATTTCTTCGATAGTATGATTAGACGCTATAAGCTCCTTTTTTGTGGGGAAATCTATGCCGTAAAAACAGGGCGACACGAGCGGCGGACAGCTCACTCTCATGTGTATCTCTTTTGCCCCTGCCTGACGCAGCGCCCTTACCCTGCCCCTTGACGTTGTGCCTCTTACGATAGAATCTTCTATTATGATTATGCGTTTTCCCTTCAGCACGTCCCCTACGGGATTCAGCTTGACCTTGACCTTGAAGTCTCTTATGAGCTGACTGGGCTGTATGAATGTCCTGCCTATATAATGGTTCCTTACAAAAGCCATCTCAAGCGGTATCTTTGACTCCTCCGCGTAGCCTAGGGCCGCGCATGTCCCCGAATCCGGTATAGGCATTACCATGTCAGCGTCAACGGGGTGCTCTTTGGCAAGCGCTCTTCCCAGGTTCTTCCGTGCCATATAAACACTCTTTGTGAAGATATTGCTGTCAGGCCTTGAAAAATATATATATTCGAAAATACAGAAAGCATGTTTTTTGGCCACGGGGGATTTCATTGAATGAAGCCCTTCTTTATCGATTATTACCGCCTCTCCCGGCTCCACATCCCTTATATAAGTTGCCTGCAGCATATCTAAGGCGCAGGTCTCGCTCGCGACTATATAAGCGCCGTCAAGCTTTCCTATGCAGAGCGGCCTGAAACCGTGAGGGTCCCGTATGGCGTAAATAGAGTCGTTCACCATAAGGACGAAAGAATAAGCGCCTTCAAGACGGGATACTATAGGAACTATCTTTTCGCGGTAGTTATTCATATGGTCCCTGACCAGGAAATGCACGATCAATTCCGAGTCCATCGTTGTTTGCAGGATCGAGCCCGCATCCTCGAGTTCGTTTCGAAGATCGACAGAATTTGTCAGGTTGCCGTTATGAGCTACAGCTATAAAGCCTTTTTTATGATTGATGAGAAGCGGCTGGACGTTCTTTACTGTGCTTGAACCGGTCGTGGAATAGCGGACATGCCCTACTGCCAGATGGCCCTTAAGCTTCTTTATGGAATCTTCCTTGAATACATCTCCCACCAGCCCCATCCCCTTGTGCTGGTAGACCTTTTTTCTGTCAAAGCTTACTATGCCTGCGGATTCTTCGCCCCTGTGCTGCAGGGCATATAGCGCCAGATAAGCAAGCCTGGAGGCATCCTTGTGACCGTAAATACCGACGACGCCGCAATATTCTTTCATGGTTATAGTAAGTTTTTAAGCCAAAATTATTTCATTTTGGCGTGATATTCCTGC
>JAKLDX010000191.1 GCA_022703295.1 Candidatus Omnitrophota bacterium | reverse complement strand
TGTGATTAATGAGCTAATGGCATTGAATTCTGCAACAATTGCCGATCAAGTTGATGTATACAATGATTGGAGATTACTCTTCAACAACTCTGAAACCGCTACCAACCTATCAGATTACAACTTATCGGATAATGACAATTCCCTTGTTAATTCCTTTATTTCATGTTTGGTATATTGCATTTATCTGCCTTATTTTATTGCGGATACCTTTATGCTCATAACCGCGCCTGCCATCTCCTTTATAAGGCCGGGGTTGTCTTTTACTGCTTTCGCGGTAATATCGTGAGCCGCGTCATCTATCGGGAATGATTTTTCGCCGATTACGTCGATACGGCCAAAACCGGCTTCTTTTATGATTTTAAGATAATTATCCTTTAGCACCGCGCCTGAAATACATCCGACATAAGCCTCTACGGATTTCCTTACGGCATCAGGCAGCTCTTTGCTAAGCACCAGATCCGACACCATGAGCCTGCCGTTTTGCTTCAGAACCCTAAAGGCCTCTTTGAACACTTTTTGTTTATCCGGCGACAGGTTTATGACACAATTAGAGATAATGACATCTACGGAGTTGTCCTCGACCGGCAGATTTTCGATCTCGCCGAGTTTAAATTCGACATTTCCGTAATTCCCTTTTTCGGCATTCTGTTTCGCTTTTTTGACCATCTCGGGCGTCATATCTACGCCTATTACCTTCCCCTTATCCCCGACCCTTTTAGCGGCAAGAAAACAGTCAAAACCGGCGCCTGACCCTAAGTCCAAAACCGTCTCCCCTTCTTTCAGGGATGCCAATGCTACAGGGTTGCCGCAGCCGAGGCCCAGATTCGCCCCGTCCGGAACCGCCTTAAGGTCCTCTTCTTTATAGCCGACATTCCTACTGATCGTTTTCGCTACATCCGTTCCGGCGCAACATGAAGATGCGCCGCAACAAGATCCGTTCGTTTCGGCGATCTTGGCGTAACCGCGTCTAACCGCTTTCTTTATATTGTCATTTTTCATGCCCTTCTCCTTATATAAGATAGATAAGAATGTAAGATACCCCTACCGCTATAAAAATCACTGCCGTGATTTTTCGCGCGAATATTTCGAGCTTAGCCGCTCTACGAAGCCAATGATGGAGGGAACTGACCCCCAAGGCAATGCCCAGCGCGAAGATCAACACAGGCAGCCCTGTCCCGATACCGTATATGAACGGCAGGCTTAAACCGAATTTATTGTTAACCGCTAAAGGTATAAGGCTCCCGAAAAATAGCGCGGCAGATATCGGGCAGAAAGACAGAGCAAATATAAACCCTAAAAGACACGCGCCGAACATGCCGGACCCAGCTATGTTGTTCTTGTGTTTTTCCGACAGAGCCAGCCCCCGCATATTAATTTTCAATACATCCAGCAAGAAAAGGCCCGTGACGATTAAAACGGGCCCTAACGCTTTATTCATGTACCTCTGAAGAAAATTCGCTACAACGGGTACGCCCAGCAGAGATTTTATAATGAAAAAGCCAAGTATTGCGTATGCCAGCATCCTGCCGATAGTATAGGCAATTCCCGACAATAAAACTATTATAGGATGTTCTATCCGCCTTGATAAAAATGACACCGCGGCTATATTCGTCGCCAGCGGGCATGGGCTTATAGAAGTAAGGATACCGAGCCATAGGGCCGTAAGTGCCATCATCGCTAAAGCTCCTTAAGGTACTTTTCTATTTCCGCTTTTATATATTGATGGAACGCTTCCCTATTCCTTAAATGATCCCACACCTTCGCGAGATTATCGGACTTAACCTCTTTGCCGTTCTTCACCAATGACAGAACAACGGACTTCGTATACAGCTGATAGTCATCCGTAAAGTGCTCGTTGCCTTTTGTCTCAACGTTGACGATCTTGAATATGACAGCGCCCGAATT
>JAKLDX010000190.1 GCA_022703295.1 Candidatus Omnitrophota bacterium | reverse complement strand
AGGCAAGACCAAGGAAGACTATCTCAGGGACCTTGTGTATGAAGGAGTGAAAAAAAGATATTCGCAGGATGATAAGAATATCAAGTCCCGCGTCGAGCATGAGCTGAAAGTAATTGAAAACTTCGGCTACACAAGCTACTTCCTCATTGCCTGGGATTTTGTGCACTATGCCAAAGAAAAAGGCATACCTGTAGGGCCGGGCAGGGGAAGCGCTGCCGGAAGCGTTGTCAGCTACGCCCTCGGTATAACCAGCATAGACCCGCTGAAATATGACCTGCTTTTTGAACGGTTCCTGAATCCGGAAAGGATAAGCCTCCCCGATATAGATATAGATTTCTGCTACGAGCGCCGCGGCGAGGTAATAGAATATGTCGTACAAAAATATTCTAAAGAGAATGTTGCCCAGATAATAACTTTCGGAACTATGATGGCAAAGGCCGTCTTGCGCGATACCGGCCGTGCGCTCGGCATGCCCTATGGCGACGTGGACAAGATCGCAAAACTTGTCCCCACTGACCTTAATATGACGCTCAATGAGGCCCTTAACCAGGAGCCGGAATTGAGGAGTCTCTATAAGAACGACCCAAAGATAGCGCAGTTGATAGATACCTCGCTTGTCCTGGAAGGCCTTACGAGGCACGCGTCCACTCACGCCGCCGGCGTTGTCATAAGCGAGGAGCCGCTCGTTAATCACGTCCCGCTTTACAAGATACAGGACGGCCAGATAACTACAGGCTATCCCATGACATCGCTTGAGAAGATAGGCATGCTCAAGATGGATCTCCTGGGATTGCGGACGCTTACAGTGGTCAGCGAGGCCATAAAGATCATAAAGCGCACAAAAGGGGTCGATCTGGACATCGAATCGATACCTCTCGACGACAAGAATACCTACAAATTATTGGCTAACGCCGAATCCGTAGGTGTGTTCCAGCTTGAAAGTTCCGGCATGAGGGACCTGCTGAAAAAATTAAATCCGGAAAAATTCGAGGACATAATCGCGCTTCTTGCCCTCTTCAGGCCCGGCCCCATAGGCTCGGGCATGCTCGACGATTTCATGAAACGAAAGCACGGCGAGGTAAAAATAAGATACGACCATCCGCTGCTCGAGCCTATATTAAAAGAGACATACGGCGTTATCCTGTTCCAGGAACAGGCCATGAGGATAGCTTCGAGCCTTGCCGGGTTCTCGCTGGCCCAAGCCGATAACTTGCGGCGCGCCATGGCGAAGAAGACGCCCGAGGTCATGGTGGAGATGAGGAAGCATTTCATCGAAGGCTGTATAAAGAACGGCATAGATAAAAGGTCATCGGATAAAATATTTGACCAGATAGAATATTTCGCGGGATACGGTTTCAACAAATCACACAGCGCGGCTTATGCGATGATAAGTTACAGGACCGCGTATCTGAAGGCGAACTTCCCGGTAGAGTTCATGACGGCGCTTCTGACAAGTGAAAAAGATAACATAGACAAGATCGCCACCTACATAAACGAATCTCTGGGTATGGATATAAAGATATTGCCGCCCGACATAAACGAAAGTTTCGCGAATTTTACGGTCGTGGGCGGTTCGATACGATTCGGGCTTCTGGCGGTTAAGAACGTGGGGCAGGGGGCCATAGATTCGATAATAACGATGAGGCAGAAAAACGGCAAATTCAAATCCATATATGATTTTACCGAACGCGTCGATTCGAGGCTTGTTAACAGGAAAGTCATAGAGAGCCTGATAAAATGCGGCGCCCTTGATTCGCTAAGCCTTTTCAGGTCGCAGCTTTCGGCGATGGTCGACAAGGCGCTCGAGGCCCACACCCAGAACGTGGATTTCGGGCTCCAGTACAAGTTCGAGGACGAATGGACGGCCCGTTCGCGGCAGCAGCTCACCAAGCTGCCCTTCCTGGCGGCCAAGAATTATTCTCAGCTTATCCAGATCG
>JAKLDX010000019.1 GCA_022703295.1 Candidatus Omnitrophota bacterium | reverse complement strand
CTTCCTTTATGTTCAATTCGGACAAGGGGCTCCAGAAACTCGGCCATCCTGTCCCGGATTCGAATTTTTCGTCAACGCGAAACAGGTCAGTCCCGCAACAAACACATTTATATATGCCGCCCGGCTGTCCTATATCGCATTTGCCGCTAAACGGAAGCTCTGTGCCTTTGAGGCGAGTCACCCGGTATTGTTCCGGCGTAAGCAGCTTTTTCCACTGCGCGTCTGTTTTGTATATTTTTTCTACCTGCTCGACTTCTTTTGTTTCGGCATTGAATACCGGTATCATGTCCTTTCCTGCAGAGTTTGCGTTATTCATAAACTCTCCCGATAAAATTACCGAAGCTAACAAAAACGTTATTTTCCAGAATTTCCCAATATTCAATTTTGCAAGCTTATTTTTTGTCGTTGTTATTTTTACCTCTTGCCAGAAAGGCGTGCACCCGGTCGAGGGCATTCTTTCTTATGCTTTCATAGAACAATGTATAGTCCAGGCAATGGTAGTCCCCCGACGCGGTATTGAACAATGTTATGCCGGGTATCTCTATTTCACATTCAAATCCGGGGGCCGTGGGCTTGTTTATTATGAGGACTTTCCCGGAGGCGTCGGCGCCGCATACTTTCGGCACAAGCGGCGCAAGGCTGTCCGATGTCTCAAGATCTTTTGTAAGCGGCAGAGAGCCGGGGTTCCTTGCAGCCGGTACCTGCATGCCGCCGAGACGCCAGGATAAAGGATTGATCTGAAGAATACGCCTATTATTTACCCTCTGGTAAGAACCCGCATACCATGTAACACAGCTGTTGGCAAAAAAATCCGGATCGCTGTCTCGGGTGTATGTATTCCAGCCTATTATTACGCCTGTATCGGTAGCAGACCTGGACACCCTTACGCCCTTCATATCTCTCAGCACGGGGCCGCCGATGAGGTAAGCCGCCACAAGCCGCCTGGCCAAAGGAGCGCCGATTATCTTTTCCTGTAATAACCGCAGGCCGTGGCCGCTACCTTGGCTGTGGCCGGCAATTATAAAGGGGCGGCCATGATTATAAAATTTCATATAATGCAGAAAGGCGCACTCAACATCCGAATAGGCAAGTTCAGCGGCCTTTATGCCTGAATCCGTCTTATCATCGAAAAATGAATAAAGTGAGGCCTGCCTGTACCTCGGAGCATAGATCTTGGCGGCGGCATTGAAAGCGCTCGCGCAATACGCGAGCGAACTTGCTACGCCATCGGCAGCTTCTTTATCATTGATAGGGATGTTCCAGCATTCGGCGGAGGTGTCTGATGTAGGGTGTATGAAAAATACGTCGACAGGCGCGTTTACCTGGGTAGCTGTATATTTAGTATTCGGAGGGGCTATGTCAGAAGCGTCCTGTCTGTCCGGGAATGCGGCCCATGCATCCGGCGACCAGTAATCCGGTTCGGGTGGCGGTGCTTTCTCGTCAAAAGAAAATTTAGGTCTTATTGAGTCCATCTTTGCCCTGTCGCCGGCAGAGAGGCTGCCTCCGGTAAGTATCTTAATTGTCTGCGCGTATGCAAGGGCAGAAAAAATACAAATCGATAAAAAGATCATCGAAAAATACATTTTCTTCATATGACCGGTTTTAAGCCTTTTTTTCTTTATCATCTTTCTTTAACGGCAGAATGCCCGCCATATCCCCCACGACGTTAACAAGATCGGCGTCAGACGGGACTATTATTTTCATATTATTAGCGAGGGACTTCTCGAGCGTCTCCAGCCTTTTCAGGACCTGGGCATTCCCGATAAAATATTTTTCGGCTGATTCGTTCACAAGCTTGATGTATTCCGCCTCGCCCTGCGCCTGGAGTATCTTCGCCTGCCTCGATCCTTCGGCCCGCTTTATCTGCGCGCGCCTCTCTCCGTCGGCAACCGTCTCTACCGCCGTAGCGAAATCCACAGCCGCCACTTTCTCGTTCTCCGCCTTCACGACCTTGTTCATCGTCTCCTGTACGTCCTTCGGCGGGTCTATTTGCTTCAGTTCCGTCCTGACTATCTCAAGCCCCCAGTTCGACGTCTCGGACATGAGCGTATTATGGAGTTCATCGTTTATCTTGCCCCTTTCGCTATTGGCGGATTTCAGGGTAAGGGTGCCTATTATATTGCGCAGTGTCGTCCTCGCGAGATTCACTATCTGGTAGAGGTAGTTATTAACACTATACTGCGACTTCTTTACATTGTCCTCATCAGACCTTACCTTAAAATACACCTGGGCATCGACCATCGCGTTAAGATTGTCGTTCGTTATTATCTCCTGCGGTTCGGCATCGACCATCTGCTCGGTCACGTTTACCTGGAACATCCTTTCGATGACAGGAATTATCCAGTGAAAACCGGACTCCGCGAACCTATGGTACTTGCCGAGCCTCTCGATAAGGCCCCTGTGGGTCGGCCTTACGATCCTTATGCCGAAGAAGAATATGGCGATCGCGGCCAATACCAGAATATTGATAATTAATTTCAAAGTCATACGGCACCTCCTTTTCATAAACAGGTTACAATACTAAAAAATTTTTGTCAATCAGTTAAACTCTTTTATGCCTATACATTATTGTTGCTGAATAAATTTACTGGTCATGTCCGATACTATATCGGAAAAGCTCGGCCTTATCTTATATTTGGGGTCCGTAACAGTCCCCGACAGCTCTATGAAGGTATATTTTCCTATTGCTGAAGCTATATTCTTCTTGAACCCCGGGGACATCGCTTCGTCTCCCAGCTCCGACTTAAGCGATCCGGATACCGATTTATCAAATCCTATGTTAAGTGAGCCGTATAGTTTAAGAAGGTCACTATTCAGGGCCAGGTCGCTGGTAGAGAAAACCTTGTCATTGATCTTAAAATCGCACGACCCTTCGTCGAATACGATATCGTTAAAATCGCTGGTAAATATGAGCACCCCCAACCCCTGGAACAGATTGAGCTGCCATAATCTCCCTTTGGCTATGGATATTTTACCTATTGCGCTGATCCTGGAAAAGTCCTCGAGAAAAGAGTTTACGTTCGCATATATCTTTATATCCCCGGAGACATCCTTATCTTTGAAATCGAAAGCCTGTTTAAGCTTTTCGAGCTTAACGCCCTTAGTGTTTATATTAAAAGAATAAGGCAGGTCCTTCGAATACCAATTTATATCTCCTTCGGCGGACAGGAGGCCTCCATAAAACAAGGACTGAAGAGATTTGATATACCCGCTTCCCTCCTGCTGAATATAATTAAAAGCGATATTGCCCAATTCCAGGCCGTATACGGAAATTAAATCGCTCTTCACTCGCGCCTCTATCTCGCATGCCTTGATATTATTCACGTCTCCGTTCAGGGTAAACTCGGCATTAAGCCTTCCCGATAGTTTCATCTTTTCCGTTTCGGGAGATGGTTTCGTTATGCTTTTCATATCTGTCATTTCCAATCCGAGTGTGCCGTTTATATCGGCCTCTATCGTATCCGGGTCTTCCAGGTCCAATTTTCCCGAAACCGAAAACAGCGAATTCAGATATTTGCCCTTGAGGTGCGTGAGCGTTATGATTTTATTGTTCACGGCAAAGATCGACTTGCAGGAGAGATTTTTCGATTTTACCTCAAGCTGCACGCCGGGTGACGCGAAATTAGTCAACTCTCCCGAAGTCCTGTACGCCGTCGAGCGATACGTCAGGCCGACATCCGCCCATTTAATACTGTTAGACGTGAACTGAGCTTCTCCTTTGACATGTTCGAGCGGAAATTTCGCGGTACCCAGGCCTATGGTGGCATCGCTTGTGCGGATGTAGCCGTTCAGCCTGGCTTGCTCACCCGGCTCTGTCTGAAGCGAAAGTTCCAGATGGCTCTTGCCGGCTATATTCGTAGCCAGTTTTATGTTAAATTTATCCTCGAGGATCTTCTGGAGGGCGCTAAGATGGATCTCCGAATCGGCATACAGGTCAAAGACCGGCCTTTTAAAATTGACCATATTTATTCTCGCATGCCACGGTATGCCGAAGGCTGTTATGGATATGTCTTTTGATGATAACCGCGAATCGCTAAATTCCACCTTCGCCTTTATGTTATCCAGTTTCTCCACGACATCTATTCCCCGGATATCCATAGCCCGGATATCCGCCGTACCTGCATATTCAAGTTTTTTATTTATGGCGTCATACTGCGCGTGCACGCTTATGCCGGAATTCATCTTCGCGTTTATCTTTTCGAATGAAGCGAACAATTCGTTGGACGTTGCTTTTATGTCGGCCGTGATCACTTCTTTTTTTACGCGTATATCGAGGCCGGCATCCATCGTGCCCTTCTGGATAACTATGCCGGACTGGCTGTAATATTCGCTGAAGTCTTTAGGGGAAAAATTTCTGGCCTCTATGCGTGCGGAAAATTCTTCCGTCGGTATCACGTACTCACCTCGTAAGGTGGCTTCGATTTTTGACGATGCGGGGATCTCGCATTCTATGTCAAACCTGACCCTGACCGGGATGGAGAGGCGTATATTTATATCGGCATTATTTATTTTTTTCACCGCGGGAACAGGGAAGGCCTTATCCACAAAATCAATTTCGGCGTTTTTCATGGTTATCCTATGGAGGGATACCGAAAAATCGCCCTTGGGCGAGCGAGCCTTGGGCATAAGCTCTGATATGTTGAAAGAATTGTCCGTCCTTCTTTCCAGTAAAAGCCGGGGAGATTCTATATTTATTGAAGGGATTATTATCCTGTTATTCAGGATAGGCAGGACCAGGATGCCGCAGCTTACTTCTTCCGCCCTTATGATAACACCGGCCTTATCATACAAGACCGGCCTTTCAAGCACGAACCCCTTTAAGACGTCAAAACTTATTGATTGGATAAGGATCTTTTTGCCCGTGGCATTTTCTATTTCATCGATGACCGACATCCTTATTTTCGAAGGCAGCGTTATGGCGTTCATATAACCGATGGCGCCAAGGGCCATGATGAGCAATGTCGCGGAGGTGTAAAAAATTCTGTTTTTCATCGGAAGGGATTAATGAGAATTACTTATTTTTAAAAATACGGGCCTTCAGGGCCTTAAACAAATAGGCCTTCCTGAGAATAAGCCCCAGTAAAAACCATAACGCCAGGCCCACGGCAACTGCCACTGTTATCCTGATTACCAAAGCGGAAAAAGTCTTCCGGAAGGTATGTGCCGAAGTGTTTATTATTCTGCCATATGGCGTCTCTTTTTTTAAAATATCCTGATTTTTTACATCTGTCGTTATCTTCTCCTGTACAAGGCGTTGCTCCGCATCTTTCAGGCTGAGTTGTAATTCCTGTAAATATTTTTTAGCGGCATCGACCCTGCCGGTTACATCAGCCCTTCTGTCTTCAATCCTCTGCGCGTCCGGCGATACGGCCTCAATCTTGGCTTTTTCGTCTCTTAGCGCTTCGGCTCGGCTCTTTAATCTGGCGGCTGGGGGCCAATTTTCAGTGTAGACTATCATCATATCAGCCAACTCCGCATTGACAGATATAAGGGCATTATCTACTTCGCCAAGCCTCTCCTGCATTACCTTAAGCCTGTTTGCCGGCAACTTCTTCAGTTCAATCTCGTAACGGCTTAAATGTTCATTCACTCTGTCTAGCTTATCTTTTAGCCTAGCGATATCTTCGCGTAAGGTCTCGTTGGATTTTTTCTTAAGATCCTGCACTCGCGACTCGTAAGGCCTTTTCTCTTCCGCCGTAGAATTATTCAGCTCCTTGAGATAAATACCAGCTATATCCGCGATAAGGACCCTCATCCCCTCAGGGTCTTCCGACGAACAAACGGAAATTCTCATTATATTTGAAAGGCCCAGGCGTTTCACTGAGATAATCTTTTTCAGTCTATCTTTATCTATTTTAGATTTTACACGGTCCAGGACAGCATCCCCCTTTATAAAGTGGATCTGTGTGGCAAACCATTCGTTTATGGTTATCCAGTTAAAATCTGTTTTTCTGAGATTTTCCGGCGGCTCAAGACTTATATCTATAAATACCTTGTTGCAGAATGGCACTACCTTGACAGCAACAATAACGGCGGCTAAAAGGATCACCGCAAGATACGCTATTTTATATTTTCGGAAATTGGTCAGGTCCATCATTTACCTTTTTTTCTTTCGAAAACCTTTGCGATGCCCGCTAAAAGCTCATTTGTTTTTATGGGCTTTGCAAGGCAACCTTCATCATAAAGCTGAGACGCTTTTAATTTATAGATATCTTCGCTGCACGAGGTAAGCATGATAACCGGTATGGCCATGGTGGAAGCGCCTTCTTTAAGTATTCTCAGGGCCTCAAGCCCATCCATCTCGGGCATTCTTATATCCATTAATATGAGGTCCGGTTTTATCATGTAAGCCTTCTTCACGCCTTCCTTGCCGTCAAATGCGGTAACCACTTTATACCCGCCCGCGCCGTCGGCATCATCCTTATCGTCTCACCAAGCTCCTTCTCATCATCTACAACAAGCATGGTCTTATTGGTCATTTTTTCTCCAATTCTTAATAAATAATGCGAAAAACCGGATTATCCCCCGTCGACAATCAGGATACAACATGAGCACCTGTTTGTCAATGGGCTATTATCATGGAAAAAATCCGATAACGAGTTGACAACGATATATGGATATGTTAAACTTTGCGCTAGTAATTCTTTTCATACAAGTAATACAAAGAGACATTAAGCACAAAATAACCTTAAAAAGGAGAAAAAAATGAGCGGGTTCCCCAAGTTTTTCGGCAAGGCGCCTGTAGGGACAAAGGGGCAGATCGTCATACCGGCAGAGGCAAGAAAAGCGATGAACATAAAACCGGGAGATAGCGTAATAATCGTATCGGGTCCTCCACACAATAAAAGGGCTATTAACATAATCCCCGAGGATGAGTTCAATAAATTCCTGAAATTGTTTGAAAAACACGTTACAAATATGAAAAAAAATGTTGTTTCCAGGTAAACTTATAAATTTATGGCAAAAACAATTATAAAAGTCTTCGTCATCCTGCTGTCCATAACCTCTTTTTCACGGATGGCCGGGGCCGACGAAATAATAAACTGGGATGAGTGTGTCTCGGAGGCAAAAAAGAACCACCCTGATCTGGCAAGCGCCGCGGAAAAAATAAAAGGCGCTAAGGCTACCAAGGAGATCACGAGAAGCGCGACGCTGCCTCAGGTAACCGGCACAGCATCCGAAAGCACATCAAATAACAGCGCCATAGGCTCCGGCACAAGCACCGATTATGAATACGGCGGTTCCATACAACAGCTATTGTTCGATGGCTTCAAGACATCATACAGCCTTTCCTCTAATGAAAGGACGATAGAAGCCTTTAATTACAACTATTACGTCGTTTCATCTAATGTAAGGCTGCAATTGCGCACAGCCTATGCCAATCTTCTGGCTTCGCAGGAACTCATAAAAGTAACGCAGGAGATAGCGGACCGACGTAAGCAGACTCTCGATCTTGTCAAGCTGCGATACGAAGGAGGTCGGGAGCACAAAGGGTCCCTTCTGACTTCGGAAGCCGACTTTGCCAAAGCGGTCTACGGTGTAAACCAGGCAAAAAGGAATATCTATTTATCGCAGAGAAAGCTCATAAGGGCCTTAGGGAGAAAGACCTTCTTCCCTTATCTGGCCGTCGGCGGGCTAGATGTAAAAGACACAAACCTTATCCGGCCCGATTTCGAAAAATTGTGCGAGATCACCCCTTCGCTGCAACAGCTCATATTCCAAAAAGAGGCCGCTAGGTTTAGCCTCAAATCGGCAAAGGCCGGATTTTTCCCGCAAGTCTATGTCACCGGCACGGAAAGTAACGCCGACACGGACTCTTTCCCGAGACAGAACCAATGGTCGCTCGGGACAAGCCTGACGTGGCCCCTGTTTGACGGAGGCAACACCATAGCCACGGTTCAAAAGGCAAGGGCGACCCTGAACCAGGCGGAGGCCGACGAGAAAAGCGGCAGGGACAGCGTCGTCCTGACATTGTCCAACACATGGACAGAGCTGCAGAATGCCGTAGAAAACGTGGCAGTGCAAAAAAAGGTGCTGGATGCGGCCGAAATACGCGCCAGGATAGCGACGGCGGAATATTCCATAGGCCTTTTAACATATGATAACTGGATAATAATAGAAGATAACCTTGTTTCGGCTAAAACCAATTTCGTTAATACCCAGCTGGCCGCTTTACTGGCAGAAGCCAACTGGGTCCAGGCAAAAGGAGGAACCCTTGATTATGATTAAACGTAAATGGCCGATGTATCTAGCGATACTTGCTGTGGTCATAGCAATATCGTACACCTACACCAAGATAAAATATAAAACCCCCGAAGAAAATATTCAGGAAGTAACCCCTGTAATCGGGGACATCCAGACCGTCATAACATCTACGGCCACAGTACAACCCCAGAACCGGCTGGAAATAAAACCCCCCATAAACGGCCGCATAGATGAAATACTGGTCAAAGAAGGAGACGAAGTAAAAACGGGCCAGGTACTCGTTCTGATGAGCTCTACCGAAAGGGCCGCCCTTCTAGACGCGGCGAGGACGCGCAGCCCCGAGGAAATAAAGTACTGGTCGGAGGTTTACAGGCCTACGCCGCTGCTATCCCCGATAGACGGCGAAGTCATAGTAAGCCAGGACGATCCCGGACAGATCGTCACATCCAATGACGTGGTCATGGTTCTGTCGGACAAGCTTATGGTTCAGGCGCAGGTCGACGAAACCGATATAGGCAAGATCAGGGTCGGCCAAAAGGCAACGATAACTCTGGACGCTTATCCTAATATAAAGATAACCGGTGAGGTCAGCCATATATATTATGAATCGACTACGGTCAATAACGTCGTTATCTATTACGTGGACATTTTGCCTGACGCCGTATCCGATGTCTTCCGTTCAGGCATGAGCGCTACCGTCAGTATAGTAGAAGACGCTAAACGCGATGTGCTTATGCTGCCTCTTGCCGCCGTCAAAAATAATGATAGCGGCAGCTACGTACTTTTAAGCCAAGGCAACGGTAAAAAACCTATCGAGCGTAAGATAACGACCGGCATATCGGACGAAAAGAATGTGGAAATTGTCTCAGGCCTTACCGGCGAGAACAAGGTACTGATAACTACGCAGAAATACAAGGCGAGCTCCTCTAAAACAGGCACCAATCCTTTAATGCCATCAATGCCAAAAAGAAAAAAATGAAGATAGTAGATCTGAAGAACATAAAAAAGACTTACTCCATGGGCAAGGCGTCAGTGGCGGCGCTTCAGGGCGTGTCCTTATCCATTGAACAGGGAGAATTTGTCGCCATAATGGGCCCGTCGGGTTCCGGAAAATCGACGCTCCTGCATCTGCTTGGTTTTCTCGACAGGCCCGACTCGGGAGAATATTTCCTAGGTGGCAAAAATATAACCGGCCTTACGGACAATCAGCTGGCCCTGGTAAGAAATTACCTTGTAGGGTTTGTTTTCCAGCAATTCCATCTCCTGCCTCGCATAACCGCGCTTGAAAATGCGGAGCTTCCTTTGATATACGCCGGCAAAAGCCATATGAAAGATAAAGCGCTGGAAAAGATAAAAGACGTGGGATTGGCCCAAAGGGCCCTTCATCGGCCGAATGAACTTTCGGGAGGCGAGCAGCAGCGCATAGCCATCGCCAGGGCGCTGGTAAATAACCCGCTGATCATTCTGGCAGACGAGCCTACGGGGAACCTGGATACGAAAAGCCAGAACGAGATAATGGCTATCATCACCGCTCTGAACGAAAGCGGCAAGACCATTATAATGGTCACCCATGAAGAAGAAGTCGCGGAATACGCAAAAAGGATAATCCGCATGCGCGACGGAAAAATAATCTCGGATGAAAAAAAGGAAATTGCTCCTGCGAAAACGCCGGAACCGGCAAACATATCCATAGAGGGCATCGTGTCCGAAGGGGCAAAGATAAAACGCGCGGAACTCGCCGATCATTTCAGGCAGGCCTTCTTCGCCATAATATCGCACAAGATGCGCGCATTGCTTTCCATGCTCGGTATCCTGATAGGCGTTGCCGCGGTAATAGCTATGCTCGCCTTGGGGACAGGCGCGCAGGAATCGATCAGGAAACAATTGGCCTCCCTGGGTTCCAATCTTCTGATGATCCGTAGCGGAGGGCAGCACCTGCATGGAGTAGCGCTGGGAGCCGGCGCGATCGCCAGATTTACGTTCCAGGATGTGGATGCAATATCAAAATTACCAAATGTGAAAAACATCTCACCCAGTGTCAGCGGCAGCGCCCAGGTGGTATATGCCAATAAAAACTGGAACACGCAAATCCAGGGAACCGGCATAAGTTACGCTGCTATGCGCGCGGCTGTTCCTGCGACCGGCAGATTTTTTACCGAGGAAGAAGTGCGCATGCGGGCGCGGGTCGCCGTAATAGGCATGACTGTACTAAGGCAGTTGTTCGGAGAGGAAAATCCTATAGACGCCTACATAAAGATAAAACGTATCAATTTTAAGGTCATAGGGATATTACCGGAAAAAGGCGCCGCTGGGCCGCGCGATCAGGACGATGTCATAGTGATCCCTGTAACGACAGGCATGTACCGCCTTATGGGAAAGCAGTATATCGATTCCATGGATGTAGAAATTGAGGATATTTCTTTGATGAATGCTGCACAGGAATCGATAAAAAATCTTCTTTTGAAACGCCACCGTCTCACCATGAACAAGGAAAATGAGAATGCCTTCGAGATCAGGAATATGGCCGATATCAAAAAAACCCTCGAGGCCACTACCAAAACCATAGCGATGCTGTTGGGTTCGATCGCGGCCATCTCGCTTCTCGTCGGAGGCATCGGTATAATGAATATCATGCTTGTGTCAGTAACCGAGCGCACGAGAGAAATAGGGCTGCGAAAAGCGATAGGCGCACGCGAATCGGATATTATGTTTCAGTTCCTGATAGAATCCGTTACCATGACTTTAAGCGGAGGCGTCGCCGGCGTATTATTTGGGTCCGGCATAGCTATGGTCCTAGCGATATTCGTGGGATGGACAATAAGGGTTTCCCTGTTCTCGGTCCTCCTCGCGACAACGTTCTCAATAGCCATAGGGCTCGTATTCGGCCTGTGGCCCGCCCGCCAGGCCTCAAAACTTAATCCGATCGAAGCGCTGAGATACGAATAGAACGGGGTTTTACTGAAAATAGCAGATTACTTTTTGCGAGACTATGTCCGCGGCGATCTTCAGGCCGCGGGATTTAGCGTTGAATATTTTTATAACGTGGTCGTATTTTCTGTATTGCGGGGTAGTTTCATTGAGCACCCTGGGCAAGGAATCAAAAAACTCCTGATTGATATACACATCCTGGTTATGGGGGAATATGGCAAGGTAAAAGATCCCGGTCTCGACCAGATCCTGGAAAAAATGCGTCCCGAAAGAAAGTTCCGGCACAGAACTGTTGGTGGCAAAAGCTATTTCTCCCAGTACCGTCATATTGTTGATCTCCGCGAATGATGCCGGTACGCCAAGGGATGGGGTCGTCGTACCCCATCTCCCGGGGCCTAAAAGCATCACGGACACCTTCTCCTTATCCTCTATATTCCTGTTAATCTCGCCTACCGCCCTGGCTATATCATATTTTTCCGACTGTGTCGCGAGGCCTATATAGGCCTGCGGGTCAACATAGACTATCTTGTCTATGGCCTGCATTATATTACCTCCCAGGAAATTACCGCTTGATTCGAAAACGATTTTTTCTTTCGGAATCTTCCTGGGGATCTCTACCCTGCGGCCCAACCCCTTGGTCTGCAGCGGGCGGCATTGCAGAAGATTTAACTGGAACGCGCCGTCAGATTTAAAGTTCACGGTGAACTCTATGTCAACGGGGTAATTATACGCCGACTCCAGGGATTTCAGGACTTTCTGCATGGTATCTTTAAAATCGGTACGCGATAAGAGGTTATCGAAAGTCATCACCCATCCCTGGGATTCTTTTTCGTCATCACCTATGCCGTAAGTTATCCTGTCGTCCCTTACTGCTATCAATTCCAGCGGCAGGTCTATCTTTTTTCTGATGAGCTCGCTCAACGATACCGTCTGAAGGGAATTCTCTCTGAGATTCAGAACGTCGGCGCTATGCTGGGAAAATTTCTGCGTATCCTCTATGCCCTTGTGGGCTTTCAGGAGCGGATTGTCCAGCGCCACAATGCGCGGGTAATCGCCTTCGACACGGTTCACGGCCCTTGTGCCCAGGCCCACCACCACTCTCAGCATGCCGGCTTTCGGGTCCATCGTGTTTTTCCATACGAACGTATTATAGGAGATGCCTACGCCGGCGATATCCGGGAAGAAATATTCTTTTCTGTAAGACCCCGAAACTCTCTGCACCAGAAGCGCCATCTGTTCATCCGCCTGGTCCAGGCCGCGTTTCAGGCGGTAAGTGAGCGCGTCTTCGTTCATGGTGGAGGCGTATATCCTGCGCACCGCTTCCGAGAACTGCGCATATCTTTGTTCCGGCGTCCCCTGGTTAGCCAGGAATATGCTTTCATATTTCCCGGCAAACGCGTTGCCGTAGCTGTCTTCCAGGAGGCTCGAGGAGCGGACGATGATGGGCGACTGGCCGAAATATTCTATCATCTGGCGGAATTGCTCGACTATCTCTTCGGGGAATGTCCCTTTTAACAATTTTTCTTTCAGCGCCTTCGCGGCTTCAAAGTAGCCTTCACGCGTCCTCTGCTCCATGCGGGCCTTCCAAAGGCCGTTTTCCACTATGTAAGTGTAAAAAACATCGGAGCCCACATAGAAGGAATCATGCGGTTCAAAAAACTGTTCCGCTTTTATCGACTTATCCGCAGATAGGATATTGCGGGCGATCAGCATGCCTACGGACTTGCCGCCTATGAAACCCGTCCCGATCATCCTTGATTTTATATTGAGAAAGTCTTCGAGGCCTATGTATCTCTTGGCCAGCAGCAGCATCTTTTCGTCCCGCGCGATAACTATCCTGGACAACTGGTCTATCATCCGCCCGGATTTTCCCGCGGAAGAGTTCTTCTGAGCGGACAATTCCTCCGCGCTCATGAAAAGCCTGTCCCAGTAATCAAGTTTGCGCTTTGTACTCTTGGTGCCCTTTTTGAATATGCCGGAGAAGAGTTTCGCCGTATCGACGCTGTTGGCTATCGGCACGAACTGATCTTTCTTTTTTATATGCGGAAGGAACATCGTCGGGGAATACCTGTCCCACACCTTGATCGGATGTATATAGCAATTG
>JAKLDX010000189.1 GCA_022703295.1 Candidatus Omnitrophota bacterium | reverse complement strand
ATTTGATTCCAAACACGGATTTCTATCAAATTTAAGTTTATTGGATTTGTTATTCAATGAGGGACCAAACGCATCCTTGCTATTAAAATAAAAAGGTTTAAAGATATCCACCGAAAAAACGGCAGGGACAGTTTTTAAAAATTTATAAGACTTGAAATGCTGAGCATCGTAATGTTAAAATAAATCATGCAAAGCGATAAATGTATTTTTTGTAAGATAGCGCGCAAAGATATCCCCGCCAAGATAGTATACGAGGATGACCAAGTCTTAGCTTTTGAGGATGCAAAGCCTCAGGCGCCGGTACACGTTCTGATAATACCCCACGACCATATTGAAAAGGTATCCGACCTAAAAGAAAAAGATGCCTTAATAGCCGGAAAGGTCATAATGGCGGCCAAGAATATCGCGCGGTCAAAAGGACTGGACGATTCCGGTTACAGGATAGTGATGAACTGCAATAGAGATGCCGGGCAGGAGGTATTCCATGTCCACGCGCATCTAATGGGCGGAAGAAAATTTAATTGGCCGCCAGGATAAAATATACCATAAAGGAGCTCGAGAAAATGACAGGCCAGGAACGAAGGTTGCACCCAAGAGTAAATGACGAGACTTTATCGCTGACTTTAAATACCGGCGGCTTTGATACGGTCACCCACACCATGAACATAAGCGCCTCAGGCCTATATTGCAAGCTTGACAGGGAGATACCTCTCATGTCCAGGGTGAGAGTTGTCCTCATGCTCCCGGACCCGATAAAGGACGGCAAGGCAAAGAGCGTCGAGGTAGAAGGCGTGATAGTTCGAGAACACCCTGTAATAATCGACGGAAAGATAAAACATTACGACGCCGCCATATTTTTTGACAGCCTGTCTTCTAAAGACCGCGAGGTCATAACTCAATACATCGCGCGTAAAAAATTATAAAATCTTTCGACTGATTTTAAAGATGGCCCGTTAAGGAATACTTATGATATTATTAGCGATCGAGATCGTTTTTATAGTGCTACTGTCTCTGATATTGTATTTTATAATACGAAGCGAGAGGCTCGAATGCAAAAATAGCGTCCCAAAGGCGCGGGTTGACGGTTATCTTGAAGGCGCCGACAGACGTAAATATATAAGGTTTAAAAAAACGCTGGACGCGACATACAGGGTAAAACATAAGCCGAATCTTCGCATGCGATGCAAGACCGTCGACATATCCGAGGGCGGGCTCCGACTAATTCTGGACGCTAAGTTTTCGAACGGTGAGGTGCTGCACCTTGTAATAGACATATCAGACATGGAGAAGGCCGTCGAATTAGAGGGGAAGGTAGTATGGTCCGAAGAAGTTTTCGACTATAAGGATTCTTCGGGAAAGCGCTTTTTTTACGCGGGTCTGGAGTTTTGC
This sequence comes from Candidatus Omnitrophota bacterium, assembly GCA_022703295.1. GTDB lineage: Bacteria > Omnitrophota > Gorgyraeia > 2-01-FULL-45-10 > 2-01-FULL-45-10 > JAKLDX01. The sequence goes on along the minus strand of JAKLDX010000189.1, from coordinate 577 downwards.
GGTATGACCGACAACCACGCACAAATACTCGCCAATTATATAAAAAAACTCTCTGCGATATAAAATAGATGGGTAATATAAGAATACCTACGAAGGTAAAGCTTTTCGCCGGCATGTTCTCTGCCGATATTTCCAGTTTGGACAAGGCCAAAACAAAGCTCGCAAGGCGTTTCGGCGCTATAGACTACGAAAGCCCCGTTCTGGATTTTTCCCACACAGATTACTACCGGCAGGAATTCGGCGGCGCGCTAAAACGCCAGTTCGTAGGGTTCGCCAGGCATATAGATACGGAGAATATTTACAAAGCGAAGATAGCGACAAACCGTTTCGAGGTCTCTCTTTCATGCAACAACAAACGCACGGTAAATATAGACCCGGGATACCTTACCCTTGCGAAAGTGGTGCTCCTTACGACCAAAGATTATACGCATAGGATATACTTGGCCGGTGGCATATACGCGGAAGTAACTCTACACTACAAATCCGGGACCTTCAACCCGTGGGCTTGGACGTACCCGGACTACAGGACGCCGGAATACGTCAATATCTTTAACCATATAAGGGATATCTATCATAA
>JAKLDX010000188.1 GCA_022703295.1 Candidatus Omnitrophota bacterium | reverse complement strand
CGTCTACGGGGGTGGAAAACATCATGTGGAGAAAGTTCTCCACGTACTTATACTGCCGCTTCGGGTAGATTATCGGCTCGCCGATCGATTTCTTATACGAGTACGCGGCAAGGGTCCGGATCTTCGCCAGGAGCTCCGCGATTATCTTATTCATCTCTTCGGCGCTGATCTCCGGATCTATCAACTCCGGATAATAGGCCGATAGCGTCACGACCATCGCCGACAACGTGGCCATGGGATGGCTCGAACCGGGCAGGTTGTCGAAGAGCTTGACCATATTGTCATGGATCATGCAGTTACTGGTAAGGAGCTTCGAGAAGGCGGTCTTCTCGGGCAGCGACGGTAAATGGCCGAAGATGAGGAGATGCGCCACCTCTATGAAGCTTCGCTTCTCGGCGAGCTCCTCTACGGGTATCCCCCTGTATCGCAGGATCCCTTTGTCGCCGTCTATATACGTGATGCTGCTCAGGCAGGACGCGGTATTGGCATATCCTTCGTCATATGTCACATAACCGGTCGCGTTGCGAAGCCCGGAGATATCCAGGGCCTTCTCATTCTCAACGCCAGTAATGACCGGACAGACGACGACTTTATCGCCGATAGTTACTTTCGCAGTATCGAGCGGGCCATGCATTTCCGGGGTATTCATCCGCCACCTCCCGTCGGTAATTCGCATTCGTATTTCGCGTTAATACGTAGTCTTCAAATTCCTGCAGATACCGGCTAAAATTGGGGTCCCTCTCGAGTATCGCGAGGAGAAACCTCTCTATTTCTATAGGTATGTATTATAGGGCTGAATATGGTGATTATCAAGAAAATTAGCGATTTAGAGAGGTTTATTCCTCGCTAATTTGTCCGTTTTGTCCGGTCATTTCTGGTAGAAAATTACGTAACTCATTGAGGCATTTAATAATAGAAATGTCCACCCCTTTTAAGGTGGACATTTCTATACGTTATAGCTTTATGTTATCTATTTCTTTTCAAATTTTTGCTGTTGCCTCAGCCGCTCCTGCTCCTGTTTTAATAACTTCTGCTTATCATGTTTATTTTTATCTTTTTTGCCTTTATCTCCCATGACGTTGCCCCCTTTATGTTCAAATCAACTTCGGATTTTTAATTAAAATAGGAACACAGCAGCGGCTACTACGGTAGAATAGTTTCCTTCCGTATCCACTATTGCGGATTGCGTAATGTTAGACGTGCTTACTATTTTGTCCTTTAGCTGATATATCTCTTTATTCTCATCCCATGATTTATCTTCATCGTATTCCACGCCAAGCGTGGATGCCAGCATTTCGACAGCCAAATCTTCCGCAAAATCACCGGCAACGCGTTCGTTTTCGCCGAAGGCATGGTGCTCGCTTAAATACCCATACGCGTTCGGATCTGCCGGTACCGCACACCCCACACTGGCCGCTATCAAACGATGCGGCTCGTTTGAGCAGCACCTCGATATAACGGTAAAGGTTATCATTCCCGAGACAAGTTCTTTCAATCCTTCGGCCCTGGGTATTATTTTACATTCTGGCGGCAAAATGCTTGAAACATGGACAAGGTTGCATCTTTCTATCCCGGCATCTCTAAGCGCTAATTCGAAACTCCTGAGTTCGGCCTTATGGGTACCAACACCCTTTGTGAAGAACATTTTTTTAGGAACCAGCAGGTTTTTTCGAGGGACAAGTATCATTTTCTATTCTTCCATGAATTATTTTTTATTATTCGACATAAAAATATATCCCAGCAGCCTATAAACAAGTTTTGCGGCTAAAAAATTCGACATTATATGGTTATCTATCGGGCAAAGCTCTACTACGTCAAATCCAACTATTTTCCTATCCTTAGCCGTCTCTTTTAATAGATCTATCAGTTCATACCATCCGATCCCGCCGGGTTCCGGCGTTCCAACGGCAGGCATAAGAGACGGATCAAAGACATCCAAGTCGATTGTTATATAAACATTTTCTGAGAGGCCGTTAATAACATAGTCTTTCCAGAGCGGTTTTTCTAAAATAT
>JAKLDX010000187.1 GCA_022703295.1 Candidatus Omnitrophota bacterium | reverse complement strand
ACGGTTGCAACGACGGAACCTGCGCAGAATGTCGCTGTTGAGGCGATTCCTCCGACGGCAGCTCCGGCTACGATGGTTACGGAAAAGTCCGCTGCAGCTACTACTCAGATATCGGATGACAGAAGCAAAGATATTCAGAGAGCTCTTAAAAAAGCAGGTTTTTATGAAGGTGCTATAGACGGAAAGATCGGCCCCAGGACAAAAAGGGCCATAGTAGAGTTCCAGAAAGCCAAGGGCCTTAAAGCTGACGGTAAAGTCGGACCTAAGACCTGGTCGGAAATGGAAAAATATTTAGTGCAGTAAATGGAGGCCTTAATCTACATGAGACACACGAAAGGCGTTGTTTTTCTTATCGCATTGATATGCATAGCCGTAATTTCCGGTTGCGGGATATCCAAGGATAAATACGAAGCGCTTCTTAACGAAAGGATCGCCCTGGAAGAGAAAGTAAACGCTCTTACCAAATCCAAAGATGCCCTCAAGAATGAATATGACAACCTTCTGAAAGAGAAGATGGACCTGGCGACGAAGTCGGAGGTTATCAATAACGAGAAAGCGGCCTTAAAAGGCGAATACGATAAGTTGCTCGATGAAAAGATAGCGTTGAAAGCTTCTTATGACAAGCTCCTTGCCGAAAATAAGGAGTTACAGGATAAGCTGGTTAAACACTAATATTTTCCTACGGGCAATATTATTTTTAAGGGGGAAAGTTTGTTAAACGGCAAAAAAATAGTTGTCGTTCTTCCTGCGTATAATGCCGAGAAAACATTAAAAAAGACCTGCGAAGAGATACCTAAGGACATAGTAGACGATATAATACTGACCGACGATAATTCCAGGGATGCCACGGTAGAGATTGCCAGGCATTTAGGCCTGAAGGTATTTATTCATGACGAGAACAAGGGTTACGGCGCCAACCAGAAGACGTGTTATGCCGAGGCGCTGAAACTGGGCGCGGATGTGGTGGTTATGCTGCATCCGGATTATCAGTATCCGCCAAAGCTGATAACCCCGATGGCCGCTCTTGTGACTTCCGGAGTGTTCGATGTGGTGCTGGGCTCCAGGATATTGGGCAATAAGGCGCTGTCCGGCGGGATGCCTGTCTATAAATATATAGCTAACAGGGTGCTTACGCTCGTCGAGAATAATATGATAGGAGAAAAACTGTCGGAATACCATACCGGCTACAGGGCCTTCTCAAAAGAGGTTTTGCTCAACCTTCCGATTTTGGAAAATTCCGACGATTTTATTTTCGATAACCAGATGCTGTTGCAGGCGTTTTTCTTCGGGTACAGGGTCGGAGAGATAACCTGCCCTTCAGCTTATACCAAGGATTCTTCTTCGATAAGTTTTTCCAGAAGCGTTGTCTACGGCCTCGGCGTCTTGTCCGAGGCATGGAAATATATGCTGCAGAAATTTTCTCTGAAAAAATCCGGGATATTCGATAAAAACGGCAAAAAAATAGCTCTTTAGCATAAGCTTGACATTTAATTCATAATTATGTTATATTCAATAACACTCGACAAAAATGACAAAGGAGGAGTTACGATGAAAAAATACAGGGTTTTACTTATAGTCACAATAGCGATGCTGATCTCCGTATTACCGGCGTTTTCCCAGGAAACAGCTAAGGAATCGGGCAAAGAAGCTTTGAAGCAGGCGCCTGCAGCGCCTCAGGCCGTTGAACCGGCGGCTATGCAATCGCCTGATATCGCGTCCGGCCCTGCCGCGATGCCCGCCGAACAGCCAATCCCGGCAGCTGCCGAAGAAGCTCCCAGGGTAAAAGAGATATCCATATACGGCGAAGTCCAGGGAGTGAATTTAAACGCGAATTCCCTCACCGTGCAATATTACGATTATGACAGCGATGAAGAAAAGACCATCACATTGAATGTCGACAAGGACATAACTAAAAAGATAGAGAACGTCGCCGGGCTCAATAATATAAATAAAGGGGATTGGGTTGACGTCACGTACATGACAAGCGGCGATAAGAACATAGCGAAGGTCATTACCGT